>NZ_PTSN01000098.1:0-238 GCF_002965865.1 Escherichia sp. MOD1-EC6098 | reverse complement strand
GCCTGATGCGACGCTACCGCGCCTTATCAGGCCTACAAAATCCGAACCGTAGGTCGGATAAGGCGTTCACGCCGCATCCGACAGCCAGCGCCTGATGCGACGCTACCGCGTCTTATCAGGCCTACAAAACCCGAACCACAGGTCGGATAAGGCGTTCACGCCGCATCCGACAGCCAGCGCCTGATGCGACGCTACCGCGCCTTATCAGGCCTACAAAACCCGAACCACAGGTCGGATA
>NZ_PTSN01000097.1:0-309 GCF_002965865.1 Escherichia sp. MOD1-EC6098 | reverse complement strand
CCTCCGTGTCCTCCATGCTGAGGCCAATACCCGCGACATAATGTTTGCCGTCTTTGGTCTGCTCAATTTTGACGCCCCACATGGCATTCCATTTATCGTTAGCGTCCTTCCACTCTTTCGAAAACTCATCCAGTCTGCTGGCGTTATCCTCCGTCAGATCAACTTTTTCCAGCAGCTCTTTACCGAGATGGGATTCGGTTATCTTGCCTTTGAAAAAATCCAGGTAACCTTCCGCATCATCGCTCGCCCGACCGACGGCCTCCACGAATGCCGATTTGCCAACGGTGTTCACACTGCGGATATAAAAGT
>NZ_PTSN01000017.1:0-143470 GCF_002965865.1 Escherichia sp. MOD1-EC6098 | reverse complement strand
TCCCGCTACAGAGTCAAGCATTTTTTCGCTTTTCTCTGTCGAAGTTCTCAGGAGAACCCCGCTGACCCGGCGGCTTATTTGCCGTTGTTCCGTGTCAGTGGTGGCGCATTATAGGGAGTTATTCCGGTCTGACAAGAGGAAATTTAAAATAATTTTCCGAATGCGTGTTTTTTCACCAAAACACCTGTTAATGCGCCATAAAACAAGCAATTTGCCTTTTTTGCAACCGCAATCACACTTCCTGGTGGCATACTAAGGATGAAAAAAAGAATAAGGAAGATGAGTATGCCATTAAGCGCACAACAGTTAGCTGCACAGAAAAACCTTTCGTATGTTCTGGCTGAGAAGCTGGCGCAACGGATCTTAAAAGGTGAATACGCACCCGGCACCATTCTGCCTGGTGAAATTGAGCTGGGTGAGCAATTTGGAGTGAGCCGTACTGCGGTACGCGAAGCGGTCAAGACGTTAACGGCAAAAGGAATGGTTTTGCCACGTCCACGAATTGGTACGCGTGTCATGCCGCAATCCAACTGGAACTTTCTTGATCAAGAGTTGCTTACCTGGTGGATGACGGAAGATAACTTTCATCAAGTTATTGATCATTTTCTAGTTATGCGTATCTGTCTGGAACCGCAAGCCTGCTTACTGGCAGCAACGATGGGCACCGCAGAACAGAAGGCACATCTTAATACGCTGATGGCCGAAATGGTGGCATTAAAAGAAAATTTCCGCCGGGAACGTTGGGTTGAGGTTGATATGGCCTGGCATGAACACATTTATAAAATGAGTGCTAACCCGTTTTTGACCTCTTTCGCCTCGTTATTTCATTCGGTTTATCACACCTACTTTACATCGATAACCAGCAACACTGTAATAAAACTGGATCAGCACCAGGCGATCGTTGATGCGATAATCCATAGTGATGGCAACGCAGCTTTCAAAGCTTGTCAGGCACTGCTACTTCCCCTCGAGAAGTGAGACAGCCTAACGAAACACTGAATGAGCGATAAAAAGCGTGGTATGGCGAGTTTATTGTGGATTGCGGCAATGACCTTCTTTATGCAGACTCTCGATGCCGCCATTCTGAATACTTCCTTCCCCGCTATCGCTCATAGCCTCAATCGCTCACCCCTTGCCATGCAATCGGCCATTATCAGTTATACGTTAACGGCGGCAATATTTTGCTTAAAATCTAAGCAGAACCGCGCTCCATCAGAATCGGGGTGAGTTGTAATCGTTGTTGCTGTAAGGTTGGTTGAGCCATCCGGTGGATAAGTACATCAATTGCCAGCTCTCCCAGTTCATCTTTCGGTTGATGAATTGTGGTGAGCGGTGGCGTCATATAACGTGCCAGTTCAATATCGTCATAACCAATCACCGCGATGTCCTGCGGAACATGTAACCCAGCCTGGTATAACGCCTGGTACACACCGACCGCCATCGCGTCATTTCCAGTAAACACAGCCTGGGGACGTAACGGATGCGATAATAACTGCTGCATCGCGTCAAACCCGCCGTTAAATTCAAAATCGCCTGTCACTTCATAGCCATCAGGAACTTCCAGTCCAGCACGATCCATTGCCGCCCGGTAACCTTCCAGCCGCAAACGTGCAGGCGTTTTATCCAGCGGGCCGGTAATACAGGCAATACGGGTATAGCCTTTGTCGATCAGATATTGCGTCGCTAAATCCCCCCCCAGAAACGAGTTATCCTGAATGAGATCGCTGTCGCCATCGAACGGCGCCCAGTCCATCATCACGGTAGGAATTGTTGGATAGCGTTGCATGATCTCACGCGAAGGCTGGTGTGTTTCAGTACAGAGTAATAGCAAACCATCGACACGTTTTTGCATCAACGTTTCCAGATTGCGATTCATTCGCTGCTCATCGCCTTCGGTATTGCAGAGAACAAGGCTATAACCGCGTTCAAAGCAACTGCGTTCAACGCCACGCACCAGTTCAGAATAGAAAGGATTGGTACTGGCAGTGATCAACATGCCAATAGTATGTGTTTGATTGAGCTTGAGACTACGTGCCAGAGCTGATGGCGCGTAATTGAGTTCTTTAATCGCCGCTTCAACTTTGGCGGTAATCGCTTCGCTGACGAAGCGATCTTTATTGATGACGTGAGAAACTGTCGATGTAGAAACGCCCGCCAGACGGGCAACATCTTTCATTGTAGCCAAGCGTCACCTCTGCCTGTCTAAGAAGGTATCGATCTCTTCACGCCAGGGAACGGAAGGTTGTGCACCTTTACGTGTCACAGCAATCGCAGCGGCAGCATGGGCAAAACGAATCGCCTCAGGCAATGTTTTTTCTTCCAGCAACGCCGTGATTAACGCGCCATTAAAAGTATCTCCGGCAGCAATAGTATCAACAGCCTGAACCCGGAATCCAGGTACGCGCTGACCTTCGCCATTCACACTGGCCCACACGCCACGGCTCCCTAAGGTAATCAGTACAGTACGGATACCTTTCTCATGTAGTATCTGCGCAGCTTTCGCCGCATCTTCATCATTTTCAACACGAATACCGGTGAGCTTTTCTGCTTCCGTTTCGTTTGGCGTGATGATGTCCACCAGCGCCAGCAATTCGTCAGGAAGTTCACGAGCCGGAGCCGGGTTGAGTGCAACGATAGTTTTATTTTGATGGGCGATTTTCGCCGCTGCCATCACACTTTCGAGTGGTGATTCCAACTGCATTAATAATGCCGACGCGTTGGCAATACGCTCACGTTGCGCTTCCACCAGCGTTGGGGAAAGGGCTGCGTTAGCCCCGGCATGAATGCCGATAACGTTCTCGCCTTCGGCATTAACAAAAATCAGCGCTACGCCTGTCGATTCGCCCTTGATCACGCTGACCGGAGAAATATCAATATTATCAGTGGCGAGTTGCTGACGAACACTCTCACCAATGCTGTCATCCCCTGTGCAGGCAATGAACGCAATATTCGCGCCACTACGCCCTGCGGCCACAGCCTGATTCGCGCCTTTACCGCCGAATGCGACCTGATAGTGGTTACCGGTTACGGTTTCGCCTGGAGTAGGAAAAGATTGAAGATTAAGGATATGGTCAGCATTAATGCTGCCAAGAACAACGAGGCTGCCTGCATTTTGCATATTCGGGATGTCCATAAAATGCGCCACCGGGTTAGGGTGGCGCGTGCCCTGCTTTTCTTTATATTACACGTTCATCTGTCGATGCCGTATTTATGCCACCATCAGGTTATAAAACCTGATTAAAGACTACTGCTTAACAACCAGTTTCAGATCAACCGGATACTTAGCCTGAACTTTCTCGCCTTTCAGCACTTTATCGGCGGTTTCGACGCCTTTCGCGCCAATCTGATCGGGTAACTGAGCGATAGTCGCTGCTAGTTTGCCATCATTAACCGCTTTTTCGCCATCCGGCGTACCGTCAAATCCGACAACCATCACATCCGATTTACCGGCAGTTTGCAGAGCGCGCAGTGCGCCCAGCGCCATTTCATCGTTCTGCGCGAATACAGCCTGCACATCCGGGTGCGCCGTCAGCAAGTTCTGCATCACGTTCAGACCTTTGGTACGGTCGAAGTCTGCTGGCTGGCTGGCGAGAACGTTAAATTTGTGAGCTGCAACGGCCTGCTGGAAGCCTTCGCCACGTTCGCGAGCAGCGGATGTACCGGCGATGCCCTGCAATTCGATAACTTTCGCCCCTTCACCTGCTTTCTTCGCGATGTAATCACCGGCAATTTTGCCGCCCAGTACGTTATCGGAAGCAATGTGGCTAACAACGTCGCCTTTCGTTGCCTGGCGGTCAAGAGTGATTACCGGGATGTTCGCCTGGTTGGCCATCTTCACGGCGTTACCTACCGCGTCGGAGTCGGTCGGGTTAATCAGCAGAATTTTGGTGCCGCGAACAGTTAAGTCCTGCACATTCGCCAGTTCTTTTGCCGGGTTGTTCTGGGAGTCCAGCACCACCAGGTTATAGCCGAGTTTATCCGCCTCTTTCTGCGCGCCATCTTTCAGCGATACAAAGAACGGGTTATTGAGCGTGGAAACCACCAGCGCAATGGTATCTTTTGCCATTGCATTCGCACTGACGGTGGCGCTTAACGCAACAGCAGAAACCAGGGTAGCCAGTTTTTTCATGTTCATATTCAAGATGTCCTGTAGTCGTTATTACTGCTTTTTGTTGTCTACCAGCACCGCCAGCAAAATCACCACCGCTTTGACGATCATCTGGTAATAGGAGGAAACACCTAACAAATTCAAACCATTATTAAGGAAGCCAAGAATTAATGCGCCGATCAATGTCCCAACAATGCGACCTTTTCCGCCTGCCAGACTCGTCCCCCCCAGAACCACCGCGGCAATGGCATCCAGCTCGTAGCCAGTCCCCGCCGTCGGTTGCGCAGAGGAAAGACGCGCTACTTCAATGATCCCAGCCAGCGATGCCAGCAGTCCACAAAGAGAGTAGACGATGATTTTGATTCTATTGACATTGATACCAGAAAGACGCGTTGCCGCTTCGTTGCCACCCAGCGCGTAGATGTAACGCCCCAGACGCGTGTGATGCAGCATGTACCAGGCCGCGAGGAAGACAATACCCATGATCCACACAGGCGTCGGTACGCCCAGCGGACGACCAATACCAAACCAGCCAAACAGGTCGGCGTTCTCGGTAAAGCCGGTATTCACCGGGCTACCGTTGGTGTAAACCATCGTCACGCCACGCAGTAAAAGCATCATCACCAGGGTAGCGATAAACGCCTGGACGCGGCCTTTCGCTACAATCACCCCGGTTACCGCGCCAATTGCAGCTCCTAATGCCAGTGCGGCAGCAACAGCCACCAACGCGTTAACTTCAATGCCAACGATGGAGGCAGCAACTGCGCCAGTTAGCGCCAGCAGAGAACCGACGGACAGGTCGATACCCGACGTCAGGATCACCAGCGTCATGCCGACCGCCATAATGGCGTTAACCGAGGTTTGCTGGAGAATATTGAATAAGTTATTAACGGTGAAAAAGTTCGGACTTAACGTCGAGACAATCGCGATCAGCACCAGCAGAGCGATAAGCGATTTCTGCTCCATCAGCCACGCTTTCGTGAAATAACGGCGACCAGAGACAGTCTGGGTTGTCATTTTTTTACTCCTGATTCACGCGATTAAGCTTGCCCACAGCGGCAGCCATTAACACTTCCTGGGTGGCCTGCTCACGAGTAAATTCCCCGCTGAGATGCCCTTCATGCATAACGATGATGCGATCGCTCATGCCTAATACTTCTGGCATTTCCGATGACACCAGAATGATGCTCAAACCATCGGCTTTGAACTGGTTGATCAGTTGATAAATCTCTTTTTTCGCGCCGACATCCACGCCACGGGTGGGTTCATCAAGGATAAGCACTTTCGGGCGCGTCATCAGACCGCGGGCAATCGCCACTTTTTGCTGATTGCCACCGGAAAGCAGACCAATTGCCTGTTCCATCGACGGCGTTTTCACATTGAACAGACGAATAAAATCACTCACCGCCTGTTGCTCATCGGCATGCTTCAGACTGCCATCAGCACGGCTGAAGTAACGCAGGGCAGTTAGCGACATGTTCTCTTTTACTGACATGCCCAGCACTAAACCGTCGCGTTTGCGGTCTTCGGAGATATACACAATGCCATTTGCCAGGCCATCCTGCGGTGAACGGGTAACAACTTCATGCCCATCCAGAGTGACGTAACCGCTGGTGCGCGGCAGTGCGCCGTAGAGCACTTTCATCAGTTCGGTGCGGCCGGCGCCCATCAAACCAGAGACGCCGAGAATTTCACCTTTACGTAGGGTAAAAGAGACATCGTTAACGCCAGGTCCGCAGAGATTATCAACTTTCAGACGGATATCTCCCGGCGCTTTTTCCAGGTGTGGATATTGTTCTTCCAGTTTGCGACCCACCATCATCTCAATCAGCGAATCTTCGGTTAGTGATGCCACTTCACGCTCGGCAATAAATTGCCCGTCACGAAAAACCGTAACGTCATCACAAATCTCGAAGATTTCTTTCATACGGTGGGAAATATAGACAACGCCGCGCCCTTGCAATTTCAGCTCGCGAATGACGCGGAACAGGGATTCGGTTTCGGTATCGGTCAGCGCATCGGTCGGTTCATCCATAATGATAACTTTCGACTCAAAGCTTAATACCTTCGCGATTTCAACCATCTGCTGGTCACCGATGGAAAGATCGCCCACCAGCTTGTCGCTTTTAAACCGCAGATTAAGTTTAGCCAGCAATTTATCCGCTTCGGCATACATGGTTTTCCAGTCAATTTTGCCAAAACGATTCACAAACTCTCGGCCGAGGAAAATATTTTCCGCAATGGTCAGTTGCGGGATCAGATTCAGTTCCTGGTGGATAATGCCAATTCCAGCTTCCTGAGAAGATTTCGGCCCGGTAAACATCGTTTCTTTGCCCAGCCATAAAAGCGTACCGGCATCACGGGTATAGATACCGGTAAGCACTTTCATCATGGTGGATTTACCCGCGCCATTTTCACCTACCAGCGCCATCACGCGACCCGGATAGACATTTAGCGCGGCTCCCGAAAGCGCTTTTACGCCCGGGAAGGCTTTATCGATACCTTTAAGCTGTAGTAATGCTTCCATGGCGGCCTCAGAACGTCACGCCAGCACAGAGAATGATATTCGCATACGGGGAACACTCCCCGCTGCGAATTACCGCCTGACTGTTTGCGGTTTGTTGTTTGAATTGTTCATGCGTGATGTAACGAATTTCAATGAAATTTCCCTGGTGTTTTTGCAGCGTCTCAAGATGTGAGAGCAACGTTTCGTGGAGTTGCGGATTATGTTGTTTGATCTCTTCCGCGATAATGGCAGCCTCGACCTGCATTTCACTTGTGACGACGCCCAGCACCTGCATAAAAGAAGGTACGCCCTGGGTTAATGCCATATCGATACGCGTTGTACTTTTGGGGATAGGTAAACCAGCATCACACACCACCAGCGTATCGGTATGCCCCAGGCGGGAGATCACCGACGAAATACCTGAATTAAGAACGGCGCCTTTTTTCATTTTTTTCTCCATCAGCGAAACGTTTCGCTGACCCGCAGTTTAATCCCGTCTAATTAAGGAAAACCATCGCGACGTTGCAGAAATGTGATCAACATCGAAACGTTTTATATCGAGAGCAAACAATGAAAATAAAAACGCCCCCTTATGGAGAAAGGAGGCGTCTGGGGTTAGATCTCGACCTGTGTACCCAACTCGATAACCCGGTTTGGTGGGATTTCAAACTGATCCGGAGCGCGCAACGCATTACGTTGCAACAGCAAATACAGCTTGCCGCGCAAACGTAAGTACCACGGACGTTTGCCGAGGATCAGTGATTCATGTGACATAAAGAAGGACGTTTCCATCATTCGACAACTTAACCCTTCCAGACCACAGCGGTGGAAAACTTCTTCTACGTTTGGCGTTTCCCGCCAGCCGTAACTTGCCACCACGCGCCAGAAAGTAGGCGACAGTTGTTCAATCTGTACCCGACGGACGTTATGGACATATGGCGCGTCTTCAGTACGCAGAGTTAACAGAATAACCCGCTCGTGCAATACCTTGTTATGTTTGAGGTTATGCATTAGAGCAAAGGGAATGACATTGATTGCGCGCGACATATACACCGCAGTTCCGGGCACACGAACAGGCGGTGATTTCTCCAGCGAAGCAATCATCGCCTCCAGAGAGTTACCATGTTCATGCATCCGCCGCAGCAGGCGGAAACGCTCACTCTTCCAGGTGGTCATCACGATAAACATCACCGTACCGAGGCTCAATGGCAACCAGCCACCGGAGAGCAGTTTATCGAGGTTAGCGGTAAACAGCGGGATATCAACACACAAGAAGGCAATCAGAATCAGCGCAACAAAATACTTATTCCAGTGCCAGTTCTGGCGCGCCACGGTAGTTGAAAGAATAGACGTCAGTACCATAGTTCCGGTAACTGCAATCCCATATGCCGCCGCCAGGTTACTGGAGTGCTCAAAGCTGACTATCACAATCACGACTGCGACATAAAGCATCCAGTTCACAAATGGAATGTAGATTTGCCCCGATTCCATTTCAGAAGTGTGAATAATGCGCATCGGAGACAAATAGCCCAGACGTACCGCCTGACGCGTCAATGAGAAGACACCAGAGATAACCGCCTGCGAGGCAATTACCGTTGCCAGTGCGGCGATGATCAGCAGCGGGATCAGCGCCCAGTCCGGTGCCAACAGAAAAAACGGGTTTTTAATCGCTTCTGGGTTCTTTAACAGCAGCGCCCCCTGACCGAAGTAGTTAAGGGTTAAAGAAGGCAGTACGACGGTAAACCATGCCAGGCGAATCGGGAACTTACCAAAGTGCCCCATATCAGCGTACAGCGCCTCAACACCGGTAATCGACAGAACTACCGCGCCTAACGCAATAAAGGAAACGGTTTTATATTCAAGGAAGAAATGCACCGCCCACATTGGGTTTAAGGCATGCAACACTTCTGGATTGGCAATAATGCTACGTAACCCAAGAGCTGCCAGAATCAAAAACCAGGTCAGCATAATCGGCGCAAAAAGCTTACCGACCATAGCAGTGCCATGTTTTTGAATCATAAACAGTAACGTGAGAACGATGATTGAGAGGGGAACAATCCAGGTGTCCAGTTGTGGGGCGACGATTTCCAGACCTTCGATGGCAGACATTACCGAAATGGCGGGTGTTATGACAACTTCACCATAGAAAAAGCTGCCGCCTATTAGCCCCATAATCACCAGAATTGAGGTCGTTCGCGCCGACGTATTGCGCCCGGCAAGCGACATCAGCGTCAGAATTCCCCCTTCACCGGCGTTATCTGCACGCATCACGAAGGTGAGATATTTTATGGAAACCACAAAGATTAGCAGCCAGAAGATCAGCGATAAAAAGCCAAACACGGCATCGCGTTCAACGCCAAAACCAAACTGGCCGGACAAACATTCACGAAGCGTATATAACGGGCTGGTACCAATATCGCCGTAGACAACTCCAATCGCCGCGAGGGTAATCGCGGGCAACGATTGCTTATTATCAGTGCTCATAGACTAGTCTTTCGTTGAAATATGAAATGTGTGCGTAGTCCCTTGGCCCACAAAAAAGCGTTCAGTATGCACGATTAACGGCAAAATCGTACTCCTAAATGCGGTCACATTAACCTAGCTCAAAGAAAAATAGCCCTCCTTTGAGACTATTTTTGCCACCATCAAGAAACGTCTATACTCGCAGTTTACGCAGAACTTTTGACGAAAGGACGCCACTTCATTATGGCTCACCCTCATTTATTAGCGGAAAGAATTTCCCGCCTGAGCAGTTCGCTGGAAAAGGGGCTTTATGAACGTAGCCACGCCATCCGCCTGTGTTTGTTAGCGGCATTAAGCGGCGAAAGCGTATTCCTGCTCGGCCCGCCAGGTATTGCCAAAAGTCTGATTGCCCGGCGTTTAAAATTCGCCTTTCAGAATGCTCGCGCGTTTGAATATCTGATGACCCGCTTCTCCACCCCGGAAGAAGTTTTTGGCCCGCTTTCCATTCAGGCGCTAAAAGATGAAGGCCGCTATGAGCGTTTAACCAGCGGTTACCTGCCGGAAGCGGAAATCGTCTTTCTTGATGAGATCTGGAAAGCCGGGCCAGCGATTCTTAATACCCTACTGACCGCTATTAATGAACGCCACTTCCGCAACGGTGCACATGTCGAAAAAATTCCTATGCGCCTGCTGGTGGCGGCCTCCAACGAACTGCCGGAAGCAGACAGTAGCCTGGAAGCGTTATATGACCGTATGCTGATTCGTCTGTGGTTAGATAAAGTGCAGGATAAAGCGAATTTCCGCTCCATGTTGACCAGCCAACAGGATGAAAATGACAATCCCGTTCCTCCCTCTCTACAGGTTACAGATGAGGAATATGAACGCTGGCAGAAAGAGATTAGTGAAATTACGCTGCCCGATCATGTATTTGAGCTGATTTTTATGCTGCGCCAACAACTGGATAAATTGCCGGATGCCCCCTATATTTCCGATCGCCGCTGGAAAAAAGCGATCCGTTTACTGCAGGCCAGCGCCTTTTTTAGCGGTCGCAATGCGGTTGCCCCGATTGATCTGATCTTGCTGAAAGATTGCCTGTGGTATGACGCGCAAAGCCTGAATTTGATTCAACAACAAATTGATGTATTGATGACCGGTCACGCATGGCAACAGCAAGGGATGTTGACTCGCCTGGGCGCGATTGTGCAGCGTCGCCTGCAACTTCAGCAACAACAAAGCGATAAAACGGCTTTTACCGTGATTCGTCAGGGCGGTATGTTCAGCCGTCGCCCACAATATCAACTTCCAGCCAACGTTACCGCTTCCACGTTGACCCTGCTGCTGCAAAAACCATTAAAACTGCATGATATGGAAGTGGTTCATATCGCTTTTGAGCGTAGCGCACTGGAACAGTGGCTGAACAAAGGCGGTGAAATTCGCGGCAAATTAAATGGTATTGGTTTTGCCCAGAAGCTGAATATGGAAGTTGATAGCGCCCAACATCTTGTTGTCCGTGATGTCAGTTTGCAGGGTACGACACTGGCTCTCCCCGGCACATCTGCAGAAGGCCTGCCTGGCGAAATAAAACAACAACTGGAAGAGCTTGAAAGTGACTGGCGTAAACAACAAGTTTTATTCAGCGAACAGCAAAAATGTCTGTTTATCCATAGCGACTGGTTAGGTCGCATTGAAGCCAGCCTACAGGATGTCGGTGCCCAGATTCGCCAGGCGCAACAATGCTAACACTGGATACGCTTAATGTAATGCTGGCCGTCAGCGAAGAGGGATTGATCGAAGAGATGATCATCACGCTGTTGGCCTCGCCACAACTGGCTGTTTTCTTTGAAAAATTCCCACGTCTGAAGGCGGCAATCACTGATGATATTCCCCGCTGGCGTGAGGCGCTGCGCAGTCGGCTGAAAGATGCACGCGTCCCACAGGAACTCACTGAAGAGGTCATGTGCTATCAGCAAAGCCAACTTCTCTCCACACCGCAATTTATTGTGCAGTTACCGCAGATCCTGGACTTACTGCATCGACTAAATTCCCCATGGGCCGAACAAGCCCGGCAGTTGGTTGATGCCAACAGCACGATCACCCCAGCATTACACACGCTTTTTCTCCAACGTTGGCGCTTAAGTCTGATCGTGCAAGCGACGACGTTAAATCAACAATTATTAGAAGAAGAACGTGAACAACTGTTGAGCGAGGTTCAGGAACGCATGACGTTAAGCGGTCAACTTGAACCGGTTCTGGCGGAAAACAACACCGCAGCCGGTCGCCTGTGGGATATGAGCGCCGGTCAGCTCAAACGCGGCGACTATCAGTTAATTGTGAAATATGGTGAATTTCTTAACGAGCAGCCGGAGCTGAAACGTCTGGCAGAACAGTTAGGGCGTTCACGGGAAGCAAAATCGATCCCCCGCAACGATGCGCAGATGGAAACCTTCCGCACAATGGTACGCGAACCAGCGACCGTTCCTGAGCAGGTTGATGGCTTGCAGCAAAGCGATGATATTTTACGCCTTCTGCCGCCGGAACTGGCGACTCTGGGCATTACTGAACTGGAGTATGAATTTTACCGTCGGCTGGTGGAAAAACAGTTGCTCACTTATCGCCTGCACGGTGAATCATGGCGTGAAAAAGTTATCGAACGTCCGGTCGTCCATAAAGATTATGACGAACAGCCGCGCGGGCCGTTTATTGTCTGCGTAGATACATCTGGCTCAATGGGCGGCTTTAATGAACAGTGCGCGAAAGCGTTCTGTCTGGCCTTGATGCGCATTGCCCTCGCTGAAAATAGGCGCTGCTTTATTATGTTATTTTCCACCGAGATCGTCCGTTATGAGCTTTCAGGCCCACAAGGCATCGAGCAAGCGATCCGTTTTTTAAGCCAGCAGTTTCGTGGCGGCACCGATCTTGCCAGTTGTTTTCGCGCCATTATGGAGCGCTTGCAAAGCCGGGAATGGTTTGACGCCGATGCGGTGGTGATTTCTGATTTTATCGCCCAACGGTTGACTGACGACGTGACGAGTAAAGTAAAAGAGTTGCAGCGGGTACATCAGCATCGCTTTCATGCAGTGGCGATGTCGGCGCACGGCAAACCCGGCATCATGCGCATTTTCGATCATATCTGGCGCTTTGATACCGGGATGCGTAGCCGCCTGCTCAGACGCTGGCGGCGATAAGTCATTACAACAGAGAAGAGACGCTCTCGCGAACGGCCGCAGGCCATACGCCGCACTGAACCTGCCCAATATGTGGCAGTTGCAGCAACAACATGGTTAAACGAGACTGACCGATACCGCCGCCGATAGTCTGTGGCATTTCGCCGCGCAGCAGCGCCTGATGCCACTCCAGTTGCAGACGATCTTCATCACCGGTCAGCGCCAGTTGATGTTTCAACGTCTCGGCATCCACACGGATACCCATTGAAGAAAGCTCAAACGCATCTTCCAGTACGGGGTTCCACACCAGAATATCGCCGTTCAACCCCGCATATCCAAGCTCTGAAGGAGTACTCCAGTCATCATAATCCGGTGCGCGCACGTCGTGGCGGTGGCCATCGCTTAACTTGCCGCCAATTCCGACGAGGAATACCGCGCCAAGATCTTTCGCAATCGCCCGCTCACGCCCTTTGGCATCAAGATCCGGATAACGGGACAGTAATTCCTGACTATGTACAAAGTGGATCTGATCCGGCAGGAACGGTGCCAGGCCAAACTCTTTGCTAACTGCGGCTTCGGTCGCTTTAATTCCCGCCCAGATCGCCTCTACCGTGCTTTTCAGAGTGGAGAATTGGCGCTCACCGTCGCCCATTACGCGTTCCCAATCCCACTGATCAACATAGACCGAGTGCAACGGGGAAAGACGGTCTTCATCGGGGCGAAGGGCTTTCATGTGCGTGTAAAGCCCTTCGCCCACGCTGAAGTCGTGTTGCCCTAATGTCTGACGTTTCCACTTCGCCAGTGAATGAACCACTTCGAACTGGGCGTCAGGCAGCGCTTTCACTTTTACCTGCACCGCTTTTTCACAGCCCGACAAGTTATCCTGCGTGCCATCCCCCACACGGCTAAGGATTGGCGCCTGGACTTCAATCAGCCCTAAGCGTTCTTCCAGTTGACGAGAAAAGTGAGATTTCACGAAGCTAATTTGACGTTGTTTGGCAATGTAAGCGGTTTTCATTTTTTATACTCCTGCGTCCTGTTGCTTATGATTAAGCAACAAAAACCGGCACACATGCAATAATCATTCAATAAAAAGCCTTGCTTACTTTTGATTCATTAAAAATTAAGGCTAAAATAGAATGAATCATTAATATTCATAAGAAAAATCTATGGAAAATTATCAAATCGACAATCTGGACCGCGGCATTCTGGAAGCATTAATGGGCAATGCGCGTACCGCTTACGCCGAACTGGCGAAACAATTTGGCGTCAGTCCGGGAACGATCCACGTTCGCGTAGAGAAAATGAAGCAGGCAGGGATTATTACTGGTGCTCGGATTGATGTTAGCCCGAAACAACTCGGTTATGACGTAGGCTGCTTTATCGGCATTATATTGAAGAGCGCCAAAGACTATCCTTCCGCGCTGGCAAAACTGGAAAGCCTTGATGAAGTAACTGAAGCTTATTACACCACCGGCCACTACAGCATCTTTATTAAGGTAATGTGCCGCTCGATCGACGCTCTCCAGCATGTACTTATCAACAAGATCCAAACAATTGATGAAATTCAGTCCACTGAAACTCTGATCGTACTGCAGAACCCGATCATGCGTACTATCAAGCCATGATCGACTTTTTTAATCCCATACTTTTCCACAGGTAGATCCCAAAGCGTTCACAGCGTACAATACGCCACTCTTAAAAAAGGTGGCGGTTTATGGCAGATATTACTCTTATCAGCGGCAGCACCCTCGGTGGTGCCGAATATGTGGCAGAACACCTGGCTGAAAAGCTGGAAGAGGCAGGTTTTACCACCGAAACGCTGCACGGCCCGTTGTTAGAAGAGTTATCTACCTCTGGGATCTGGCTGGTTATCAGTTCTACCCACGGTGCCGGAGACATTCCGGACAACCTCTCTCCTTTCTATGAAGCATTGCTGGAACAAAAAACCGATCTTTCTGCGGTACGCTTTGGCGCAATCGGCATTGGTAGTCGTGAATACGACACTTTTTGTGGTGCTATCGATAAACTCGATGCTGAACTCAAAAATTCCGGTGCGAAACAGATTGGCGAAACACTGAAGATCAACATCCTTGATCATGACATTCCGGAAGATCCGGCAGAAGAATGGCTGGGATCGTGGGTTAATTTACTCAAATAACTATACAGATCGTGCGATCTACTGTGGATAACTCTGGTAGGAAGCTTGGATCAACCGGTAGTTATCCAAAGAACAACTGTTGTTCAGTTTTTGAGTTGTGTATAACTCCGCATTCTGATCCCAGCTTATACTGACCAGGATCACCGATCATTCACAGCTAATGATCCTCAGCAGGTCATTGATCTTAAAAGCCAGATCCTTGTTATCCACAGACCAGGTCGATCCTAATAAGAGATCACAATAGAACAGATCTCTAAATAAAAAGATCTTCTTTTTAATACTCAGGATCCCAGGTCTTTCTCAAGCCGTCAAAGTTGAGTAGAATCCACGGCCCGGGCTTCAATCCATTTTCATACCGCGTTATGCGAGGCAATCACCATGTTTTATCCGGATCCTTTTGACGTCATCATCATTGGCGGGGGTCATGCAGGCACCGAGGCAGCGATGGCCGCGGCGCGTATGGGTCAACAGACTCTGCTTTTGACACACAATATCGACACTCTGGGGCAGATGAGCTGCAACCCGGCGATCGGCGGTATTGGGAAGGGACATCTGGTAAAAGAAGTGGATGCACTCGGCGGTCTGATGGCAAAAGCGATCGACCATGCAGGTATTCAGTTTAGGATACTAAACGCCAGCAAGGGGCCAGCGGTTCGGGCTACCCGGGCACAGGCGGATCGCGTGCTCTATCGTCAAGCGGTACGTACTGCTTTGGAGAATCAACCGAACCTGATGATCTTCCAGCAGGCGGTTGAAGATCTTATTGTCGAAAACGATCGCGTGGTCGGCGCTGTTACCCAAATGGGCCTGAAATTCCGTGCCAAAGCTGTCGTTCTTACTGTCGGGACTTTCCTTGACGGTAAGATTCATATCGGTCTGGATAATTACAGCGGTGGTCGTGCTGGCGATCCTCCATCCATTCCGCTCTCGCGCCGTTTACGTGAACTTCCGCTGCGTGTTGGTCGTCTGAAAACCGGGACACCGCCGCGTATTGATGCGCGTACCATCGACTTTAGCGTCCTTGCACAACAGCATGGCGATAACCCGATGCCGGTGTTCTCGTTTATGGGCAATGCGGCCCAGCATCCACAGCAGGTGCCGTGCTACATCACCCATACCAACGAAAAAACGCATGACGTGATCCGCAGTAACCTCGATCGCAGTCCGATGTATGCCGGAGTGATCGAAGGTGTCGGCCCACGCTACTGTCCGTCGATCGAAGACAAAGTCATGCGCTTTGCTGACAGAAACCAGCATCAGATCTTCCTTGAGCCAGAAGGGTTAACGTCTAACGAAATTTATCCGAACGGTATCTCCACCAGCCTGCCGTTCGATGTGCAGATGCAAATCGTCCGCTCCATGCAGGGGATGGAAAACGCGAAGATCGTGCGTCCGGGTTATGCCATTGAATATGACTTCTTCGATCCGCGTGACCTGAAACCTACGCTGGAGAGCAAGTTTATCCAGGGGCTGTTCTTTGCCGGTCAAATTAATGGCACTACAGGTTACGAAGAAGCGGCGGCGCAAGGTTTGCTGGCCGGTCTTAACGCCGCTCGCCTGTCTGCAGACAAAGAAGGCTGGGCACCGGCGCGCTCCCAGGCGTACCTCGGTGTACTGGTAGATGACCTCTGCACACTGGGTACTAAAGAACCGTATCGTATGTTTACCTCTCGTGCGGAATATCGTCTGATGCTGCGCGAAGATAACGCCGACCTGCGTCTGACTGAAATCGGACGTGAGCTGGGGCTGGTTGACGATGAACGTTGGGCGCGCTTTAACGAGAAACTCGAAAATATCGAGCGTGAGCGTCAGCGTCTGAAATCCACTTGGGTAACCCCGTCGGCGGAATCTGCTGCCGAAGTGAATGCTCACCTGACTGCGCCGCTTTCCCGTGAAGCCAGTGGTGAAGATCTGTTGCGTCGTCCGGAAATGACCTATGAAAAATTAACCTCGCTGACGCCGTTTGCCCCTGCGTTGACAGACGAGCAGGCGGCGGAACAGGTTGAGATTCAGGTTAAATATGAGGGTTATATTGCGCGCCAACAGGATGAGATCGAAAAACAGCAGCGTAACGAGAACACACTGCTGCCTGCGACACTGGATTACCGCCAGGTATCCGGTCTGTCTAACGAAGTGATCGCTAAACTCAACGATCACAAACCGGCCTCTATTGGTCAGGCTTCGCGTATTTCTGGCGTCACGCCTGCGGCCATCTCCATTCTGCTGGTGTGGCTGAAAAAACAAGGTATGCTGCGTCGTAGCGCATAACGCATTAAAAATGCCTGGTAAGCACCCGCTTACCGGGCAACGCATCAAGAACAGGTAATCACCGTGCTCAACAAACTCTCTTCACTGCTGAAAGACGCAGGAATTTCGCTTACCGATCACCAGAAAAATCAGCTTATTGCCTACGTAAATATGCTGCATAAATGGAATAAGGCGTACAACCTGACTTCGGTCCGCGATCCTAATGAGATGCTGGTACGCCATATTCTCGACAGCATTGTCGTGGCACCGTATCTGCAAGGTGAACGTTTTATCGATGTCGGTACAGGACCGGGTCTGCCAGGTATTCCACTCTCTATTGTGCGTCCTGAGGCCCACTTCACGTTGCTGGATAGCCTCGGTAAACGCGTGCGCTTCCTTCGTCAGGTGCAACATGAGTTAAAACTGGAGAACATTGAGCCAGTACAGAGTAGGGTAGAAGAGTTTCCGTCAGAGCCACCGTTTGATGGTGTGATTAGCCGTGCTTTTGCCTCTCTGAACGATATGGTGAGCTGGTGCCATCATCTTCCTGGTGAACAAGGTCGTTTTTATGCGCTGAAAGGCCAAATGCCAGAAGATGAAATGGCCCTGCTACCAGCAGAATATCAGGTTGAATCAGTGGTTAAACTTCAGGTTCCGGCTCTGGATGGCGAACGTCATCTGGTGGTGATTAAAGCAAATAAAATTTAATTTTTATCAAAAAAATCATAAAAAATTAATCGGTTTGACTGTTAACAACAACCGGGTTTTTTACTGATATAACTGGTTACATTTAACGCCACGTTCACGATTTTGATTCAATACTGTAACGTGGCTTTTTTTGATAAGCAGAAAATAAGTCATTAGTGAAAATATCAGCCGGCTAAAAATCGGCGCTAAGAAGCATAACTTGCTGTTAAAATATTATTAAGAATGTCAATGGCTGGTTTTTGTTATGTAAATGTCATTTATGAAAACAGTATCTGTTTTTAGACTGAAATATCAGAAGCTTGCAATGGCATCATTTGCCAAGTAAATAAATATGCTGTGCGCGAACATGCGCGATATGTGATCTGAAGCACGCTTTATCACCAGTGTTTACGCGTTATTTACAGTTTTTCATGATCCGACATGGTTAGCAGAAAAGTCGCAATTGTATGCACTGGAAAAATATTTAAACATTTATTCACCTTTTGGCTACTTATTGTTTGAAATCACGGGGGCGCACCGTATAATTTGACCGCTTTTTGATGCTTGACTCTAAGCCTTAAAGAAAGTTTTATACGACACGCGGCATACCTCGAAGGGAGCAGGAGTGAAAAACGTGATGTCTGTGTCGCTCTTGAGTCGAAACGTTGCTCGGAAGCTTCTGCTCGTTCAGTTACTGGTGGTGATAGCAAGTGGATTGCTGTTCAGCCTCAAAGACCCCTTCTGGGGCGTCTCTGCGTTAAGCGGGGGCCTGGCAGTCTTTCTGCCTAACGTTTTGTTTATGATATTTGCCTGGCGTCACCAGGCGCATACACCAGCGAAAGGCCGGGTAGCTTGGACATTCGCTTTAGGCGAAGCTTTCAAAGTTCTGGCAATGTTGGTGTTACTGGTGGTGGCGTTGGCGGTTTTAAAGGCGGTATTCTTGCCGCTGATCGTTACGTGGGTTTTGGTGCTGGTGGTTCAGATACTGGCGCCGGCTGTAATTAACAACAAAGGGTAAAAGGCATCATGGCTTCAGAAAATATGACGCCGCAGGATTACATAGGACACCACCTGAATAACCTTCAGCTGGACCTGCGTACATTCTCGCTGGTGGATCCGCATAACCCCCCAGCCACCTTCTGGACAATTAATATTGACTCCATGTTCTTCTCGGTGGTGCTGGGTCTGTTGTTCCTGGTTTTATTCCGTAGCGTAGCCAAAAAGGCAACCAGCGGCGTACCAGGTAAGTTTCAGACCGCGATTGAGCTGGTAATCGGCTTTGTTAATGGTAGCGTGAAAGACATGTACCATGGCAAAAGTAAGCTGATTGCTCCGCTGGCCCTGACGATTTTTGTCTGGGTGTTCCTGATGAACCTGATGGACTTACTGCCTATCGATCTGCTGCCGTACATTGCTGAACATGTACTGGGGCTGCCTGCTCTGCGTGTGGTTCCGTCTGCTGACGTGAACGTAACGCTGTCTATGGCACTGGGCGTATTTATCCTGATTCTGTTCTACAGCATCAAAATGAAAGGCATCGGCGGCTTCACGAAAGAGTTGACGCTGCAGCCGTTCAATCACTGGGCGTTCATTCCTGTCAACTTAATCCTTGAAGGGGTAAGCCTGCTGTCCAAACCTGTTTCACTCGGTTTGCGACTGTTCGGTAACATGTACGCGGGTGAGCTGATTTTCATTCTGATTGCTGGTCTGTTGCCGTGGTGGTCACAGTGGATCCTGAATGTGCCGTGGGCCATTTTCCACATCCTGATTATTACGCTGCAAGCCTTCATCTTCATGGTTCTGACGATCGTCTATCTGTCGATGGCGTCTGAAGAACATTAATTTACCAACACTACTACGTTTTAACTGAAACAAACTGGAGACTGTCATGGAAAACCTGAATATGGATCTGCTGTACATGGCTGCCGCTGTGATGATGGGTCTGGCGGCAATCGGTGCTGCGATCGGTATCGGCATCCTCGGGGGTAAATTCCTGGAAGGCGCAGCGCGTCAACCGGATCTGATTCCACTGCTGCGTACTCAGTTCTTTATCGTTATGGGTCTGGTGGATGCTATCCCGATGATCGCTGTAGGTCTGGGTCTGTACGTGATGTTCGCTGTCGCGTAGTAAGCGTTGCTTTTATTTAAAGAGCAATATCAGAACGTTAACTAAATAGAGGCATTGTGCTGTGAATCTTAACGCAACAATCCTCGGCCAGGCCATCGCGTTTGTCCTGTTCGTTCTGTTCTGCATGAAGTACGTATGGCCGCCATTAATGGCTGCCATCGAAAAACGTCAAAAAGAAATTGCTGACGGTCTTGCTTCCGCAGAACGAGCACACAAGGACCTTGACCTTGCAAAGGCCAGCGCGACCGACCAGCTGAAAAAAGCGAAAGCGGAAGCCCAGGTAATCATCGAGCAGGCGAACAAACGTCGCTCTCAGATTCTGGACGAAGCTAAAGCTGAGGCAGAACAGGAACGTACTAAAATCGTGGCTCAGGCGCAGGCGGAAATTGAAGCCGAGCGTAAACGTGCCCGTGAAGAGCTGCGTAAGCAAGTTGCTATCCTGGCTGTTGCTGGCGCCGAGAAGATCATCGAACGTTCCGTGGATGAAGCTGCTAACAGCGACATCGTGGATAAACTTGTCGCTGAACTGTAAGGAGGGAGGGGCTGATGTCTGAATTTATTACGGTAGCTCGCCCCTACGCCAAAGCAGCTTTTGACTTTGCCGTCGAACACCAAAGTGTAGAACGCTGGCAGGACATGCTGGCGTTTGCCGCCGAGGTAACCAAAAACGAACAGATGGCAGAGCTTCTGTCTGGTGCACTGGCACCAGAAACGCTCGCCGGGTCGTTTATCGCAGTTTGTGGTGAGCAACTGGACGAAAACGGTCAGAACCTGATTCGGGTTATGGCTGAAAATGGTCGTCTTAACGCGCTCCCGGATGTTCTGGAGCAGTTTATTCACCTGCGTGCTGTGAGTGAGGCTACCGCTGAGGTAGACGTCATTTCCGCTGCCGCGCTGAGTGAACAACAGCTCGCGAAAATTTCTGCTGCGATGGAAAAACGTCTGTCACGCAAAGTTAAGCTGAATTGCAAAATCGATAAGTCTGTAATGGCAGGCGTTATCATCCGAGCGGGTGATATGGTCATTGATGGCAGCGTACGCGGTCGTCTTGAGCGCCTTGCAGACGTCTTGCAGTCTTAAGGGGACTGGAGCATGCAACTGAATTCCACCGAAATCAGCGAACTGATCAAGCAGCGCATTGCTCAGTTCAATGTTGTGAGTGAAGCTCACAACGAAGGTACTATTGTTTCTGTAAGTGACGGTGTTATCCGCATCCACGGCCTGGCCGATTGTATGCAGGGTGAAATGATCTCCCTGCCGGGTAACCGTTACGCTATCGCACTGAACCTCGAGCGCGACTCTGTAGGTGCGGTTGTTATGGGTCCGTACGCTGACCTTGCCGAAGGCATGAAAGTTAAGTGTACTGGCCGTATCCTGGAAGTTCCGGTTGGCCGTGGCCTGCTGGGCCGTGTGGTTAACACTCTGGGTGCGCCAATCGACGGTAAAGGTCCGCTGGATCACGACGGCTTCTCTGCTGTAGAAGCTATCGCTCCGGGCGTTATCGAACGTCAGTCCGTAGATCAGCCGGTACAGACTGGTTATAAAGCTGTTGACTCCATGATCCCAATCGGTCGTGGTCAGCGTGAATTGATCATCGGTGACCGTCAGACCGGTAAAACCGCACTGGCTATCGATGCCATCATCAACCAGCGCGATTCCGGTATCAAATGTATCTATGTTGCTATCGGTCAGAAAGCGTCCACCATTTCTAACGTGGTACGTAAACTGGAAGAGCACGGCGCACTGGCTAACACCATCGTTGTGGTAGCAACCGCGTCTGAATCCGCTGCACTGCAATACCTGGCACCGTATGCGGGTTGCGCAATGGGCGAATACTTCCGTGACCGTGGTGAAGATGCGCTGATCATTTACGATGACCTGTCTAAACAGGCTGTTGCTTACCGTCAGATCTCCTTGCTGCTCCGTCGTCCGCCAGGACGTGAAGCATTCCCGGGTGACGTATTCTACCTCCACTCTCGTCTGCTGGAGCGTGCTGCGCGTGTTAACGCCGAATACGTTGAAGCTTTCACCAAAGGTGAAGTGAAAGGGAAAACCGGTTCTCTGACCGCGCTGCCGATTATCGAAACTCAGGCTGGTGACGTTTCTGCGTTCGTTCCGACCAACGTAATCTCTATTACCGATGGTCAGATCTTCTTGGAAACCAACCTGTTCAACGCCGGTATTCGTCCTGCGGTTAACCCGGGCATCTCCGTATCCCGTGTTGGTGGGGCAGCACAGACCAAGATCATGAAAAAACTGTCCGGTGGTATCCGTACCGCTCTGGCGCAGTATCGTGAACTGGCAGCGTTCTCTCAGTTTGCATCCGACCTTGACGATGCAACGCGTAAGCAGCTTGACCACGGTCAGAAAGTGACCGAACTGCTGAAACAGAAACAGTATGCGCCGATGTCCGTTGCGCAGCAGTCTCTGGTTCTGTTCGCAGCAGAACGTGGTTACCTGGCGGATGTTGAACTGTCGAAAATCGGCAGCTTCGAAGCCGCTCTGCTGGCTTACGTCGACCGTGATCACGCTCCGTTGATGCAAGAGATCAACCAGACCGGTGGCTACAACGACGAAATCGAAGGCAAGCTGAAAGGCATCCTCGATTCCTTCAAAGCAACCCAATCCTGGTAACGTCTGGCGGCTTGCCTTAGGGCAGGCCGCAAGGCATTGAGGAGAAGCTCATGGCCGGCGCAAAAGAGATACGTAGTAAGATCGCAAGCGTCCAGAACACGCAAAAGATCACTAAAGCGATGGAGATGGTCGCCGCTTCCAAAATGCGTAAATCGCAGGATCGCATGGCGGCCAGCCGTCCTTATGCAGAAACCATGCGCAAAGTGATTGGTCACCTTGCACACGGTAATCTGGAATATAAGCACCCATACCTGGAAGATCGCGACGTTAAACGCGTGGGCTACCTGGTGGTGTCGACCGACCGTGGTTTGTGCGGTGGTTTGAACATTAACCTGTTCAAAAAACTGCTGGCGGAAATGAAGACCTGGACCGACAAAGGCGTTCAATGCGACCTCGCAATGATCGGCTCGAAAGGTGTGTCGTTCTTCAACTCCGTGGGCGGCAATGTTGTTGCCCAGGTTACAGGTATGGGGGATAACCCTTCCCTGTCCGAACTGATCGGTCCGGTAAAAGTGATGTTGCAGGCCTACGACGAAGGCCGTCTGGACAAGCTTTACATTGTCAGCAACAAATTTATTAACACCATGTCTCAGGTTCCGACTATCAGCCAACTGCTGCCGTTACCGGCGTCAGATGATGATGATCTGAAACATAAATCCTGGGATTACCTGTACGAACCCGATCCGAAGGCGTTGCTGGATACCCTGCTGCGTCGTTATGTCGAATCTCAGGTTTATCAGGGCGTGGTTGAAAACCTGGCCAGCGAGCAGGCCGCCCGTATGGTGGCGATGAAAGCCGCGACCGACAATGGCGGCAGCCTGATTAAAGAGCTGCAGTTGGTATACAACAAAGCTCGTCAGGCCAGCATTACTCAGGAACTCACCGAGATCGTCTCGGGGGCCGCCGCGGTTTAAACAGGTTATTTCGTAGAGGATTTAAGATGGCTACTGGAAAGATTGTCCAGGTAATCGGCGCCGTAGTTGACGTCGAATTCCCTCAGGATGCCGTACCGCGCGTGTACGATGCTCTTGAGGTGCAAAATGGTAATGAGCGTCTGGTGCTGGAAGTTCAGCAGCAGCTCGGCGGCGGTATCGTGCGTACCATCGCAATGGGTTCCTCCGACGGTCTGCGTCGCGGTCTGGATGTAAAAGACCTCGAACACCCGATCGAAGTCCCTGTAGGTAAAGCGACTCTGGGCCGTATCATGAACGTACTGGGCGAACCGGTCGACATGAAAGGCGAGATCGGTGAAGAAGAGCGTTGGGCGATTCACCGCGCAGCACCTTCCTACGAAGAGCTGTCAAACTCTCAGGAACTGCTGGAAACCGGTATCAAAGTTATCGACCTGATGTGTCCGTTCGCGAAGGGCGGTAAAGTTGGTCTGTTCGGTGGTGCGGGTGTTGGTAAAACCGTAAACATGATGGAGCTTATTCGTAACATCGCGATCGAGCACTCCGGTTACTCTGTGTTTGCGGGCGTAGGTGAACGTACTCGTGAGGGTAACGACTTCTACCACGAAATGACCGACTCCAACGTTATCGATAAAGTATCCCTGGTGTATGGCCAGATGAACGAGCCGCCGGGAAACCGTCTGCGCGTTGCACTGACCGGCCTGACCATGGCGGAGAAATTCCGTGACGAAGGTCGTGACGTTCTGCTGTTCGTTGACAACATCTATCGTTACACCCTGGCCGGTACGGAAGTATCCGCACTGCTTGGCCGTATGCCTTCAGCGGTAGGTTATCAGCCGACCCTGGCGGAAGAGATGGGTGTTCTACAGGAACGTATCACCTCCACCAAAACAGGTTCTATCACCTCCGTTCAGGCGGTATACGTACCTGCGGATGACTTGACTGACCCATCACCGGCCACCACCTTTGCGCACCTTGACGCAACCGTGGTACTGAGCCGTCAGATCGCGTCTCTGGGTATCTACCCGGCCGTTGACCCGCTGGACTCCACCAGCCGTCAGTTGGACCCGCTGGTAGTTGGTCAGGAACACTACGACACCGCGCGTGGCGTACAGTCCATCCTGCAACGTTATCAGGAACTGAAAGACATCATCGCCATCCTGGGTATGGATGAACTGTCTGAAGAAGATAAACTGGTGGTAGCGCGCGCTCGTAAGATCCAGCGCTTCCTGTCCCAGCCGTTCTTCGTGGCAGAAGTATTCACCGGTTCTCCGGGTAAATACGTCTCCCTGAAAGACACCATCCGTGGCTTTAAAGGCATCATGGAAGGCGAATACGATCACCTGCCGGAGCAGGCGTTCTACATGGTCGGTTCCATCGAAGAAGCTGTGGAAAAAGCCAAAAAACTTTAACGCCTTAATCGGAGGGTGATATGGCAATGACTTACCACCTGGACGTCGTCAGCGCAGAGCAACAAATGTTCTCTGGTCTGGTCGAGAAAATCCAGGTAACGGGTAGCGAAGGTGAACTGGGAATTTACCCGGGCCACGCACCGCTGCTCACCGCCATTAAGCCTGGTATGATTCGCATCGTGAAACAGCACGGTCACGAAGAGTTTATCTATCTGTCTGGCGGCATTCTTGAAGTGCAGCCTAGCAACGTGACCGTTCTGGCCGACACCGCAATTCGCGGCCAGGATCTCGACGAAGCGCGAGCCATGGAAGCGAAACGTAAGGCTGAAGAGCACATTAGCAGCTCTCACGGCGACGTAGATTACGCTCAGGCGTCTGCGGAACTGGCCAAAGCGATCGCGCAGTTGCGCGTTATCGAGTTGACTAAAAAAGCGATGTAACACCGGCTTGAAAAGCACAAAAGCCAGTCTGGAAACAGGCTGGCTTTTTTTTCGCGCGTCGCCGCGAGATTTGTTCTGCTATGTTTTTATATCCCGCAATTAAACCGTCTTTATAACTCAGCGAAATCCTTCGTTGGTTTTCTTGTTTATTCATTGATCGAAATAAGAGCAAAAACATCAGGCTGACGCTTAAATGAAGGTGATGCCTTACTTTTATGCAGACAAAAGGCGTGACGATGGTCGAAAATGGTGCTTTCGCCAGCGAGGATAATCCGTTATTGAACAATTTATCCTCTGTCCATTTCACGATGAAAAAAATGTAGTTTTTTCAAGGTGAAGCGGTTTAAATTCGTTCTCAAATTACAGTCAGGACGCGTATGTTGAATAATGCTATGAGCGTAGTGATCCTTGCCGCGGGCAAAGGCACTCGCATGTATTCCGATCTTCCGAAAGTGCTGCATACCCTTGCCGGGAAAGCGATGGTTCAGCATGTCATTGATGCTGCGAATGAATTAGGCGCAGCACACGTTCATCTGGTGTATGGTCACGGTGGCGATCTGCTTAAACAGGCGCTGAAAGATGACAACCTGAATTGGGTACTTCAGGCAGAGCAACTGGGTACTGGTCATGCGATGCAGCAGGCTGCGCCTTTCTTTGCCGATGATGAAGACATTTTAATGCTTTACGGCGACGTACCGCTGATCTCTGTCGAAACACTCCAGCGTCTGCGTGATGCTAAACCGCAGGGCGGCATTGGCCTGTTGACGGTGAAACTGGATGACCCGACCGGTTATGGTCGTATCACCCGTGAAAACGGCAAAGTTACTGGCATTGTTGAACATAAAGATGCCACCGATGAGCAGCGTCAGATTCAGGAAATCAACACCGGCATTCTGATCGCCAACGGCGCAGATATGAAACGCTGGCTGGCGAAGCTGACTAACAATAACGCTCAGGGCGAATACTACATCACCGATATTATTGCGCTGGCGTATCAGGAAGGGCGTGAAATCGTCGCTGTACATCCGCAACGCTTAAGCGAAGTTGAAGGCGTGAATAACCGCCTGCAACTCTCCCGTCTGGAGCGCGTTTATCAGTCCGAACAGGCTGAAAAACTGCTGTTGGCAGGGGTTATGCTACGCGATCCGGCCCGTTTTGATCTGCGCGGAACGCTTACTCACGGGCGTGATGTTGAAATTGATACTAACGTTATCATCGAGGGTAATGTTACTCTCGGCAATCGTGTGAAAATTGGCACTGGTTGCGTGATTAAAAACAGCGTGATTGGTGATGATTGCGAAATCAGCCCATATACAGTGGTGGAAGACGCGAATCTGGCAGCGGCCTGTACCATTGGCCCGTTTGCCCGTCTGCGCCCGGGGGCAGAGCTGCTTGAAGGCGCACACGTCGGTAACTTTGTTGAGATGAAAAAAGCGCGTCTGGGTAAAGGTTCAAAAGCCGGTCATCTGACTTATCTGGGCGATGCGGAAATCGGTGATAACGTTAACATCGGTGCAGGAACCATTACCTGCAACTATGATGGTGCGAATAAATTTAAAACCATTATTGGCGACGATGTGTTTGTCGGCTCTGACACCCAACTTGTTGCACCGGTAACGGTTGGTAAAGGCGCGACTATTGCTGCGGGTACTACCGTAACGCGCAATGTTGGCGAAAACGCTCTGGCAATTAGCCGCGTGCCGCAGTCGCAAAAAGAAGGTTGGCGTCGTCCAGTAAAGAAAAAGTAATTCTGGCCGGGTAATCCGGCCTCCTGGGATGAAGAGATAACATAATCTCCCGCCCGCAAGCAGTAACTATAAAAATAACCCCACTCTCTACAAGGCTCGGGGCGCCCGGAAAAACGGGCATACAGGTTGACCGACAACGATATCAATCGGAATTAAAAACTATGTGTGGAATTGTTGGCGCGATCGCGCAACGTGATGTAGCTGAAATCCTTCTTGAAGGTTTACGTCGTCTGGAATACCGCGGTTATGACTCTGCTGGCCTGGCAGTAGTCGATGCGGACGGTAATATGACCCGTCTGCGTCGTCTCGGTAAAGTGCAAATGCTGGCCCAGGCAGCGGAAGAACATCCTCTGCATGGCGGAACGGGTATTGCTCATACCCGTTGGGCGACCCACGGTGAACCTTCAGAAGTGAATGCGCATCCGCATGTTTCTGAACACATTGTGGTGGTGCATAATGGCATCATCGAAAACCATGAACCACTGCGTGAAGAGTTAAAAGCGCGTGGCTATACCTTCGTTTCTGAAACCGACACCGAAGTGATTGCGCATTTGGTTAACTGGGAACTGAAACAGGGCGGCACCCTGCGTGAAGCTGTTCTGCGTGCTATCCCGCAACTGCGTGGCGCTTACGGCACGGTAATTATGGATACCCGTCACCCGGATACCCTGCTGGCGGCTCGTTCCGGTAGTCCGCTGGTTATCGGCCTTGGCATGGGCGAAAACTTTATCGCTTCTGACCAACTGGCACTGCTGCCGGTGACCCGTCGCTTTATCTTCCTTGAAGAGGGTGATATTGCGGAAATCACTCGCCGTTCAGTAAACATCTTCGATAAATCTGGCGCGGAAGTTAAACGCCAGGATATCGAATCCAATCTGCAATATGATGCGGGCGATAAAGGCATTTACCGTCATTACATGCAGAAAGAGATCTACGAACAGCCGAACGCGATCAAAAACACTCTTGCCGGGCGTATCAGCCACGGTCAGGTGGATCTAAGTGAACTGGGGCCGAACGCAGATGAACTGCTGTCGAAGGTTGAGCATATTCAGATCCTCGCCTGTGGTACTTCGTACAATTCAGGTATGGTTTCCCGTTACTGGTTTGAATCGCTGGCTGGTATTCCGTGCGACGTCGAAATCGCCTCTGAATTCCGCTATCGCAAATCTGCTGTTCGCCGTAACAGTCTGATGATCACCCTGTCGCAGTCGGGAGAAACCGCGGATACACTGGCTGGCTTGCGCCTGTCGAAAGAGCTGGGATATCTCGGCTCGCTGGCGATCTGTAACGTTGCAGGCTCTTCTCTGATTCGTGAATCCGATTTGGCGCTGATGACCAACGCAGGTACTGAAATTGGCGTGGCGTCCACCAAAGCATTCACCACTCAGTTAACTGTGCTGTTGATGCTGGTGGCAAAACTGTCCCGCCTGAAAGGCCTGGATGCCTCCATTGAACATGACATCGTGCATGGTCTGCAGGCGCTGCCGAGCCGTATCGAGCAGATGCTGTCTCAGGACAAACGTATTGAAGCTCTGGCGGAAGATTTTTCTGATAAACACCACGCGTTGTTCCTGGGCCGTGGCGATCAGTACCCCATCGCGCTGGAAGGCGCATTGAAGCTGAAAGAGATCTCCTACATTCACGCCGAAGCCTATGCTGCGGGCGAACTGAAACACGGCCCGCTGGCGCTGATTGACGCTGATATGCCGGTTATCGTCGTTGCACCGAACAACGAACTGCTGGAAAAACTAAAATCCAACATCGAAGAAGTTCGTGCGCGTGGCGGTCAGTTGTACGTCTTTGCCGATCAGGATGCAGGATTTGTGAGCAGCGATAACATGCACATCATCGAGATGCCGCATGTGGAAGAAGTGATTGCTCCGATCTTCTATACCGTTCCGCTGCAACTATTGGCGTACCACGTCGCGCTGATCAAAGGCACCGACGTTGACCAGCCGCGTAACCTGGCAAAATCGGTTACGGTTGAGTAATACACAGATGCCCTGCTTTCGCAGGGCATTTTTTCCTGTTATGTTTTTAATCAAACATCCAGCCCACGTCATGTGACAAATCGTCATCTTCGGCTATTTTTTCACTGTCACAGAGTGAAAATTTTCTGTTATCTCTTCTTTATTAATATTTGTAACACACTGAATTTAAATGGTTATTTAAATAAGAGTGAAGGCTTTCTTTCTCTGTCATAAAACTGTCATAAACCTTACATATAACTGTCACCTGTTTGTCCTATTTTGCTTCTTGTAGCCAACAAACAATGCTTTATGAATCCTCCCAGGAGACATTATGAAAGTTATGCGTACCACCGTCGCAACTGTTGTCGCCGCGACCTTATCGATGAGTGCTTTCTCTGTGTTTGCAGAAGCAAGCCTGACAGGTGCAGGTGCAACCTTCCCTGCGCCGGTGTATGCCAAATGGGCTGACACTTACCAGAAAGAAACCGGTAATAAAGTTAACTACCAGGGGATTGGTTCTTCTGGTGGCGTAAAACAGATTATCGCTAACACCGTTGATTTCGGTGCTTCTGACGCACCGCTGTCTGACGAAAAACTGGCTCAGGAAGGACTGTTCCAATTTCCGACCGTGATTGGCGGCGTCGTGCTGGCAGTTAACCTGCCGGGTCTTAAATCTGGCGAATTGGTGCTGGATGGTAAAACCCTCGGTGACATCTACCTGGGCAAAATTAAAAAGTGGGATGACGAAGCGATCGTCAAACTGAATCCGGGTCTGAAACTGCCTTCACAGAACATCGCCGTGGTGCGCCGCGCAGATGGCTCCGGGACTTCTTTCGTTTTCACCAGCTACCTGGCGAAAGTAAATGAAGAGTGGAAAAACAGCGTTGGTACTGGCTCTACCGTAAAATGGCCGATCGGTCTTGGTGGTAAAGGTAACGACGGTATTGCCGCATTTGTTCAGCGTCTGCCGGGGGCAATTGGCTACGTTGAATATGCTTACGCGAAGCAAAACAACCTCGCCTACACCAAACTGATCTCCGCTGATGGTAAACCTGTTGCGCCGACCGAAGAGAACTTCGCAAATGCGGCAAAAGGCGCAGACTGGAGCAAAACATTCGCTCAGGATCTGACCAACCAGAAAGGCGAAGATGCGTGGCCGATCACCTCTACCACGTTCATTCTGGTTCACAAAGATCAGAAGAAACCAGAGCAAGGTGCAGAAGTGCTGAAGTTCTTCGACTGGGCATACAAAACCGGAGCTAAACAGGCCAACGACCTGGATTACGCCAGCCTGCCGGATAGCGTAGTTGAACAGGTTCGCGCTGCGTGGAAGACCAATATTAAAGACAGTAGCGGTAAGCCACTGTACTAATAAAACTCCAGGCCGGATAAGGCGTTTTACACCGTATCCGGCATTACAAAATGACTTTGTAAACGCGTTTAACTGAAGAGTAACTTATGGCTGCAACCAAGCCTGCTTTTAACCCACCGGGTAAAAAGGGCGACATAATTTTCAGCGTGCTGGTAAAACTGGCGGCGCTGATTGTGCTATTGATGTTGGGTGGCATTATTGTCTCTCTGATCATCTCCTCCTGGCCGAGCATTCAGAAATTTGGTCTGGCTTTCCTGTGGACCAAAGAGTGGGATGCGCCGAACGATATTTACGGGGCGCTGGTGCCGATCTACGGTACGCTGGTGACTTCGTTTATCGCGCTGCTGATCGCCGTCCCGGTGAGTTTCGGGATTGCCCTGTTCCTGACAGAGCTTGCGCCAGGCTGGCTGAAGCGCCCGCTGGGTATCGCCATTGAACTGCTGGCAGCCATTCCAAGTATCGTTTACGGCATGTGGGGGCTGTTTATTTTTGCACCGCTGTTTGCCGTCTACTTCCAGGAACCAGTCGGCAATATCATGTCGAATATCCCGATTGTTGGCGCGCTGTTCTCCGGCCCGGCATTTGGTATCGGTATCCTCGCGGCGGGCGTGATCCTCGCCATTATGATCATTCCGTACATTGCGGCGGTAATGCGCGATGTCTTCGAACAAACCCCGGTGATGATGAAAGAGTCAGCCTACGGTATCGGCTGCACCACCTGGGAAGTTATCTGGCGTATCGTTCTTCCGTTCACCAAAAATGGTGTGATCGGCGGCATTATGCTGGGTCTGGGGCGCGCGCTCGGTGAAACGATGGCGGTGACCTTTATCATCGGTAACACCTACCAGCTCGACAGCGCCTCGCTGTATATGCCAGGTAACAGTATTACTTCCGCGTTGGCGAACGAATTTGCGGAAGCAGAATCCGGTCTGCACGTGGCTGCACTGATGGAACTCGGCCTGATCCTGTTTGTGATTACCTTCATCGTCCTGGCCGCATCGAAGTTTATGATTATGCGCCTGGCTAAGAATGAGGGGGCACGCTAATGGCTATGGTTGAAACACAAACTACCGCGGCGCTGGCAGAATCCCGCCGCAAAATGCAGGCGCGTCGCCGCCTCAAAAACCGTATTGCGCTGACGCTCTCAATGGCGACGATGGCTTTCGGTCTGTTCTGGCTGATCTGGATTTTAATGTCCACCATCACCCGCGGTATCGACGGTATGTCTCTGGCGCTGTTCACCGGAATGACGCCGCCGCCAAATACAGAAGGTGGTGGCCTGGCGAACGCCCTGGCGGGTAGCGGCCTGTTAATTTTGTGGGCCACGGTATTCGGTACGCCGCTGGGGATTATGGCGGGGATTTATCTGGCGGAATATGGACGTAAATCCTGGCTGGCTGAAGTTATTCGCTTCATTAACGACATTCTGCTCTCCGCGCCGTCGATTGTTGTTGGTCTGTTTGTTTATACCATCGTGGTGGCTCAGATGGAGCACTTCTCCGGTTGGGCTGGCGTGATTGCCCTGGCACTGTTGCAGGTGCCGATTGTTATCCGCACCACCGAGAACATGCTGAAACTGGTGCCGGACAGCCTGCGTGAAGCGGCTTATGCGCTGGGGACGCCGAAGTGGAAGATGATCTCCGCGATTACTCTGAAAGCGTCGGTCTCCGGGATTATGACCGGTATTCTGCTGGCGATTGCTCGTATTGCGGGTGAAACCGCGCCGCTGCTGTTTACCGCGCTCTCCAACCAGTTCTGGAGCACGGACATGATGCAGCCGATCGCTAACCTGCCGGTAACGATCTTTAAGTTCGCGATGAGCCCGTTTGCGGAATGGCAGCAACTGGCCTGGGCTGGTGTGTTGATCATTACCCTGTGCGTACTGCTGCTGAACATTCTGGCGCGCGTTGTTTTTGCCAAGAATAAACACGGTTAACACTTTGCCGGATGCGGCGTGAACGCCTTATCCGGCCTACGGTAAGCCTGATTAGCGAAGTGCATCAGGCACGATGAGGAAAAGATTGCAATGAGTATGGTTGAAACTGCCCCGAGTAAAATTCAGGTTCGTAATTTGAACTTCTACTACGGCAAATTCCATGCCCTGAAAAACATCAACCTGGATATCGCTAAAAACCAGGTTACGGCGTTTATCGGGCCGTCTGGCTGCGGTAAATCGACGCTGCTGCGTACCTTCAACAAAATGTTTGAACTGTATCCGGAGCAGCGTGCGGAAGGTGAAATTCTGCTTGATGGCGACAACATCCTGACCAACACTCAGGATATCGCCCTGCTGCGTGCGAAAGTGGGCATGGTGTTCCAGAAACCGACGCCGTTCCCGATGTCCATTTACGACAACATTGCCTTTGGTGTCCGTCTGTTTGAGAAACTCTCCCGTGCCGACATGGACGAGCGTGTACAGTGGGCATTGACCAAGGCCGCATTGTGGAACGAAACCAAAGATAAATTACACCAGAGTGGTTACTCTCTCTCTGGTGGTCAGCAACAACGTCTGTGCATTGCGCGTGGTATCGCTATTCGCCCGGAAGTGTTGTTGCTCGATGAACCGTGTTCGGCACTCGACCCTATCTCCACCGGGCGTATTGAAGAGCTGATCACCGAATTGAAGCAGGATTACACCGTAGTGATCGTAACTCACAACATGCAGCAGGCTGCGCGTTGTTCTGACCACACGGCGTTTATGTACCTGGGCGAATTGATTGAGTTCAGCAACACGGACGATCTGTTCACCAAGCCAGCGAAGAAACAAACAGAAGACTACATCACCGGTCGTTACGGTTGATTCAGGAGTGCGTTATGGACAGTCTCAATCTTAATAAACATATTTCCGGCCAGTTCAACGCCGAACTGGAAAGCATCCGCACGCAGGTGATGACCATGGGCGGGATGGTGGAGCAACAGCTTACCGATGCCATCACTGCGATGCACAACCAGGACAGCGATCTGGCGAAGCGCGTGATCGAAGGCGACAAAAACGTCAACATGATGGAAGTGGCGATCGATGAAGCCTGCGTGCGCATTATTGCCAAACGTCAGCCGACGGCGAGCGACCTGCGTCTGGTGATGGTGATCAGTAAAACTATCGCTGAGCTGGAGCGTATTGGTGATGTGGCGGACAAAATCTGCCGTACTGCGCTGGAGAAATTCTCCCAGCAGCATCAGCCATTGTTAGTCAGTCTGGAGTCGCTGGGGCGTCACACCATCCAAATGCTGCACGACGTGCTGGACGCGTTCGCGCGCATGGACATTGACGAAGCGGTACGAATTTATCGTGAAGATAAAAAAGTTGATCAGGAGTACGAAGGTATTGTTCGTCAACTGATGACCTACATGATGGAAGATTCGCGCACCATTCCGAGCGTACTTACCGCGCTGTTCTGTGCACGCTCCATCGAGCGTATTGGTGACCGCTGCCAGAATATCTGCGAATACATCTTCTACTACGTGAAGGGGCAAGATTTCCGCCACGTAGGCGGTGATGAGCTGGATAAACTGCTGGCAGAAAAAGAACCGAAAAAGTAACGCTAACTGTAGGACGGATAAGGCGTTTACGCCGCATCCGGCAAAATGTGAATATGTAATCTGCCCGGTGAACATATCACCGGGTTTCTTTATTTACCGTGTAATATCCCAGCCACGCGCCTTCCACAGTTCCGGCAACTGCGAAAGATGGGTAAAGGTAGTGACTTTCGGATGAACAATCGGCTTATTGTGCGGGTCAGCGCAGAAGTAAAACACTTCCATACCGGCATCGATTCCTGACTGTGCTCCTGCGCTGGAGTCATCGACCAGAATGCAGTTTTCAACGTTCACATTCATTGCTTTTGCGGCGTGGAACATTAATGCCGGATCGGGTTTCCAACGCTGAATGTCGTAACCGCTGAACAGTTTTTCCGGGAAATAGTGCAGCATGTTGAGCTTGCCGAGTGAATGCTGCATTTTGTTGACCGGACCGTTAGAGACGACGCACATCGGCACTTTCACGCTTTCCAGTAAGGCGTTTGCTCCCGCAATCACCTCCAGTTCGCTATCAAACAGACGCGCCACCTCTGCACGATAAACGTGTTCGGCATCGGCACGGACTATTTCTACGCCCTGTTCTTTGCTAATGATGTCGATGATTTCGTAGAGTTTTACGCCTTTAAAGCGGGTAAAAATCTCTTCAAGGTCAACGTTAATGCCAAACTCTTTGAACATCGTGACATAGGCACGAGAGCAAATAACCTCGCTGTCGACCAGCGTACCGTCGCAGTCGAAAAATACCGCTTCTATCTGGGACATGTCTTTCCTTTATCGTTAGTTTAACGTTTTCGTCATGCAGATTTGAGTGACGCAATCGTTGCCGTATAAGCAAATACAATTAAAAAAAGTTATCTTCAGCCGTCCATATTGTCTCATTTTGGTATAGGATAGCGACGGATTTTCCCTCCTTGTTCGGAAATAGATAATGAGTCAACAACACACAACCCAGGCTTCTGGCCAGGGGATGCTGGAACGCGTGTTTAAACTGCGCGAACATGGCACGACGGCACGGACCGAAGTGATCGCCGGTTTTACCACTTTCCTGACGATGGTTTACATCGTTTTTGTTAACCCGCAAATTCTTGGCGTAGCTGGCATGGACACCAGCGCCGTCTTCGTCACCACCTGTCTGATTGCTGCGTTCGGCAGTATTCTGATGGGGCTGTTTGCTAACCTGCCAGTCGCGCTGGCTCCCGCTATGGGCCTGAACGCGTTCTTCGCTTTTGTAGTGGTGCAGGCGATGGGCTTGCCGTGGCAAGTCGGGATGGGCGCAATTTTCTGGGGCGCGATTGGTCTGCTGCTGCTGACTATTTTCCGCGTTCGCTACTGGATTATTGCCAACATTCCAGTAAGTCTGCGTGTGGGCATTACCAGCGGTATCGGTCTGTTCATTGGTATGATGGGGCTGAAAAACGCGGGGGTGATTGTTGCTAACCCGGAAACGCTGGTGAGTATCGGTAACCTGACATCTCACAGCGTACTGCTGGGTATCCTCGGCTTCTTCATCATTGCTATTCTGGCCTCGCGCAACATTCACGCGGCGGTGCTGGTTTCCATCGTGGTGACGACGCTTCTGGGCTGGATGCTGGGTGATGTGCACTACAACGGCATCGTCTCTGCGCCACCGAGCGTAATGACGGTGGTGGGGCACGTGGATTTGGCCGGGTCGTTTAACCTCGGCCTGGCAGGCGTAATTTTCTCTTTCATGCTGGTCAACCTGTTTGACTCCTCCGGCACCCTGATTGGCGTGACCGATAAGGCGGGTCTGGCTGATGAAAAGGGTAAATTCCCGCGCATGAAGCAGGCGCTGTATGTCGACAGTATCTCTTCTGTTACCGGTTCGTTTATCGGTACATCTTCTGTCACGGCGTATATTGAATCTTCTTCTGGTGTTTCCGTTGGCGGTCGTACCGGTCTGACGGCAGTGGTTGTTGGTTTGCTGTTCCTGCTGGTTATCTTCTTGTCGCCGCTGGCGGGAATGGTGCCTGGCTATGCTGCTGCTGGTGCGCTGATTTACGTTGGCGTACTGATGACTTCCAGTTTAGCACGCGTGAAATGGCAGGATCTGACTGAATCCGTTCCGGCGTTTATTACCGCTGTGATGATGCCGTTCAGTTTCTCGATTACCGAAGGTATCGCGCTGGGCTTTATCTCCTACTGCGTGATGAAGATCGGCACAGGACGTCTGCGTGATCTAAGCCCGTGCGTAGTCATCGTTGCACTGCTGTTTATCCTGAAAATTGTGTTTATTGACGCTCATTAAAATCGATAGCACGCTAAAAAACCCGCCATGCGTTATTGCTGGCGGGTTTTTTATTTAGATTTTCACCCGCTGAATAAACTCGCCAAACGCAGTTAACTGCCCGGCCAGGTGATCCAGCGTTCCCTGATCAATCACCTCTCTGGTTTGCGGATCGACTTTGTTCTGAATCACGCCGCCCATAAACTCAGGTTTGTTCATTACCATCGCATCGAGGAAGACCAGAATCTGGCGCAGGTGATACTGACAACGTGCGCCGCCAATCACACCCATTGAACTGGTCTGAATCAGCACCGGTTTACCGGCCAACGGTTGATCCGGCAGGCGGGATAGCCAGTCGATGGCATTTTTCAGCCCACCCGGCACCGAGTAGTTATATTCCGGCGTGACAATCACCACACCGTCAGCCTGACGGATCTGTTCCGCCAGAGCTTCAACTGTCGCGGGAAAGCCTTCTTCCTGCTGAACATCTGCGTCATACAGGGGAATATCGGCAATGGAAGGCAACGCGTTGACTTCCATATCCGCCGGGGCAATTTTCGGCAGCGTACGTGCAACCATGCCATTAAATGAACCTTTACGCAGGCTCCCCAATAACGTAACCACCTTCAATTTTTCAGACATGATGACTCCTGTGGTTGTTTATTAATTTGGCGAAAAAGACTTCACGGTAGAAAGCTGGGCAAAACGCATCATCCGGCTGGTGGGGTTGTTGGCACGGTTGTGAATATCAGGCAGGCTTTTCCAGCCTTGTTTGCCATCAAACTCCCAGACATTGAGCTTTTCAATTGCCGGAGTGACTGCCACGGACCACACCAGCACGTCCTCTGCGTCGCATAATACTTCTACATGATTGAGATGGGCACATTTCAGGCGTCCCGCAATGGGCATCAATTGCAGATCGCGCGGGTCGTCATTCAGTACATCGCCGGTAAGTTTTAGCACGCTTCGACGCAAAGTAATGAGTTGCGCTCGTGCTTCGTTAGGATCGTTCTGTTTGCTGATCCATAACGATTCATTGCTGGAAAAAATAGGGTTATCGGGTGCATGGGGGCTATGAAACCCGCGTGTCGCGCGCTGGAGTTCCATATCGAGGCCGCATTCGCCTTCGGTTGTTAACGCCACACCGACGATATTTCCGGCATAGGATATTGAAAATGATGGCAAACTTTTATCGCGGAAAACTGGTTTTCCTTTAGCCTGGGTGACGATTTCCGGCAATTCACTAATGCCATACAGCATGAACATCAGTTCTGCGAGTAAACCTCTGGACGCCAGGAAACGGCTTTGACGATGAGGGGGAATATTTTGGGTTTCTTGATGACACTGCGAGGGTAGGCGAACAGATATCAGATGTCCTTCCGTTAACGTTCCTCGGGCAAAGTGAGTCGCCATTTTTCGCTCCATGCTTAATGGTCCATTATGAATACAAGAGTAATCATTTACTGGAACTATGGACAGACTAAAGCGGCGAAAAGTTCGATTCGGATAAACTTATTACATATATTTTACATTTAAACGCGAGATATGGTCGTATTTCATACAACTTGATTATGCCATCGAGGCGTAAAGATTTTTAATGGTTTCTCGTAACCAGACAATCTTCGGGTTATGGCTATTCCGTTTGTGCCACAGCAGAGTAAACGGTACTTCCAGCTTTTTTTGCTGGATTTCATCAAACGGGAGAGGGAGAGCAACCAGCGGAAGCTGGTGGAGCTGGTTGTAGTACTGACAGTAGCGTGGCGCGGTCGCCAGTAGCAGATTGTCAGGCTGCGCCGCCATAAATAGCGCCTGCTCAAATTCCGGTAGACTCATAGCAATCGTGCGTTCGCGTCCTGATTCTTGCAATACATTGTCCAGCGCCCAGGTATCGCTCTGTTCCCAGCAAATGCTGATATGCGGATAACGCAGAAACGAGTCCAGGTTCCACGCTTCATTCAGCACCGGATGATCTTTACGCAGCCAGACGCAGGGTAAATCGCTAAATAGCACTTCATAATCAATGGATAACGGCAGTGAACTTAGCAGTTCCCGGGAGCGTGGATGACTTTCACGCCCGGAAAAACCGATATCCACTTCACCACGAGTAATGGCATCCAGTGAATCGTAATCCCAGTTACGTAATTTAATAGTCGCCTGGGGGTAACGCTGGTAGATCTGTTTCGATAGCGCATTAAACATGATCATCATCAGCGGCGACTCCGCCGCCAGCTCAAATTTCAGGCCGCGCGGCGTTTCATGATGCGGTTTGTCCAGCAGTTGATTGCTCATTTGCATCCACTCCGCCAGATTTTGCTCCATGCTGACCATCAGCGGTGTGGGCGTCAGACCCAACGGGGAGTTCACAAAGAGCGGATCATCAAACCATGTCCGAAGCTTTGCCAGCGATTTACTCACTGCCGAAGGTGTTACGTTCATCCGCTTCGCCGCTTTGGTCACGCTGCGCTCCTGCATCAGTAATTGCAGGCAGAGCAGTAAATTGAGATCAAGCGTGGTGATGGATTTCTTCATGAGCGGCAACAGGGCGTCCAGGTGCGACGAGCATAATCAGCAACAGGCTTACTATGCTACAGGCAATCAGAATCCCGATCAGCATATTCCAGGCGCTGATGCCAATCACTGCCGCCAGCCAAATCCACAGTGACGAGCCACAAACCTGTGCAATGCCTAACGTCGAGCTGGCCACGCCTGCGCGTAATGAAAACGGGCCTAATGCCTGGCTCATTGCCACGCCGAAGCCCACTGAGAAACCGGCGCAAATCAGCGTGATGCCAAACAGCGAAACCGCATGGGAAGGCGAAACTGCAAGGATGATACCCGCCGCCAGGAATAACATTTGCGAGGTGATCATCAGTGTGCGCGGCTTAAAAATTCCCAATGCAAACGGCGTGGAAAACGAAACGGTCATGCTGACGCCTGCGGTTAACGCCATAATGGTGGCGTATTCACCACGTTCGAAGCCCATAATTTCCATCATCAATACAGGCGACGTATTCACGAAGGTAAGAATCACGGAAACGCTGAGAGTGGTGATAAGCACACGGCTAAGGAAAAAACGATTAAGCAGCGACTCGGTATTCTCTCGTGGTCTGTCCGAAGCAGCAGGTGCAGCAGGGCGTGTTTCTTTTAAAATAAACAAAGACAACATGAGTACAGTGATGCCCATCATCGCCATTGTCCAGAACAGGCTCTGCCACGGAAATTTGAGCATAATCAGGTGCCCGAGTACCGGAGCTAACACCGGAATGATGCAGGTAATACCATTGAGCAATGACAGCACTTTTGCTCTGCGTCGATCATCCAGCGTGTCGCGTAAAATCGCGAATGCGACGACATAACAGCAGCCAGCGCCCAGCCCTTGCATAAAGCGTCCGACAAGAAATAGCGTGCTGGTTTCAGACAGTGAACAGAGCACAGAGGCGATAATAAATAGCGCCGCGCCGGGAATGGCGACAGGTTTTCTTCCTGAACGATCGGCCACTTTACCGGCAAACAGCATTGCTGCCGCCATCCCCGCCAGATAAACCGAGAAAGCTATATGCAACTGCGCTTCGCTGGCATTGAGATCGGCGGCAATGCGTGGCAAGCCGACCAGATACATATCAATACCTGCGGGATAAAGTAAAACCAGAGCAAAACTACAAATCAAAAAGCGGGACATGGGCTAGCGTCCTGACGGTAAGGTGACGCAAAGCATACGTGGTGAAAGAGAATCAGGCGAGTTGCCATTTGGACATGAGTGATTTCCTGACAGGCAAAAAGCCAGCGAATGACCGCTGGCTTTTTGAAGTGCTTAACCAAATTTGGGTAACACATTAAAGACGTTACCAAACCAGCACAAAATCACGGTTATGCCAAAGAGAATAACAATCGCCGGAATAAGATTACCGCCCCAAACTGTGAATATCTGGTTGGGAAATTTCTTGCGGGCTTTGATAGCCAGTACCGCGGGGATAATCACCGCCCAGATGGTGGCGCACAACCCGGCACCGCCGATCCCGTAAATAAAGCCATTAGGGAAGACCAGATACAACAAAGCGGGTGGCAGGAAGGTTAACAGCACGGTTTTGCAACGTCCGGCGTGGGAGTTATCAATCTTAAACAGATCCGCCAGATAATCGAACAGCCCCAGCGTGACGCCAAAAAATGAACTGGCAACAGCTAAGTTTGAGAACACCAGCAGGCAAAACTCGATAATGCCATGCTGTTTGGTGCCGAGGAACGATTTTACCAGCGAATCAACATTGCCGCCCGAAGAGATAATCGCCTTAAAGCTTTCTCGCGGAATATTCCCCATTGTGCAATACAGCCAGAAGAGATAAATCACCAACGCCAGCAGCGAACCGAAGATCACGCTTTTGATTAGCTTATCTTTGCGTTTGCCATAGCAAATAATCAGGCTGGGAATATTGCCGTGGAAACCAAATGACGCCAGGCATACCGGCAAAGCCATAAAGATATATGGGAAGTAAGACGTCCCCGAAGTCGTGCTGGTGGCATCGCGCAGAATGGAATAATCGACCTGGAAGAAGAAAGAACCAAACACAATCACAAAGGAGATAATTTTCAGGCCGAGAAACAACGAGGTAATACGACTGGCGGCTAACGAACTTATCCACAGTACGCTGGCGACGAAAATGGCCGTGCAGATCCCAACAATGCGAGGATTAGCGTGATAGCCGAAATTCATCGATATCGTTTCGCTAATGATTGCGCCGTTAGCGGAGATATAGGCGTAGGTGAGAATATAGAGAACGAAAGCAACCGTAATACCACTAATAATGTTCCAGGTGTTACCGATTAAATCTTTGGTGATGGTATTAAAACTGGAGCCGACGGGATAATTTAAATTTGCTTCTAATAACAATAACCCAGAATGTAGCATTGAAAACCAGGCAATGATGAGGATAAATGCGCCCCAAAAAAACCAGGCACCAGCTAGATCAACAGGTAAAGCAAACATACCTCCACCAATTACTGTACCCGCTATAACCATGACACCCCAAAATGCAGAGTGTTTTTTTTCTGATTGTTCAGTCATGATGCCACCTTTAGAGGAAGGCTATTTTTGTTATTGAGGATGTAGAGAATAAGAGTGGCTAACATCCTTATAGCCACTCTGAGTATATTAATTAAACTTCTTTCAGTTTTGCAGTGAAGTGACGTAATACTTTGGGTTCGTATGTAAAGGTTAACCCTTTAATATTTGCCGCGTTCTCTTTCACATGTTTGAAGGCTTCAATAATGAAGTCCATATGTGTTTGCGTATAAGTTGCGCGTGGAATGGTTAAACGCAGCAGCTCAGCCGGACATGGTAATTGTTTACCGGTTTTCGGATCGCGACCTAACAGGAAAGACCCAATTTCTACCGCACGAATCCCCGCGACTTTATACAGCTCGCAGGCCAGCGCTTGTGCCGGAAACTGGTCTGCAGGGATATGCGGCAACAGTTTACCGGCATCCACGAATGCCGCGTGACCGCCCGCCTGCTGACACACTACGCCAATCTCTTCCAGGCCATCGACCAGATACTGCACCTGCGCAATACGATAGGCCAGCCAGTCCAGATTCATGCCGTCATACAGACCTACCGCCAGACGTTCCATTGCGCCGCCTTCCAGACCGCCATATGTCGGGAAGCCTTCCTGCACCACGCAAAGAGTTCTGCACTCGGTGTAGACATCGAAGAAGCTGTCATCTTTCACGCACAGCAGGCCACCCATTGGCACCATCGCATCTTTCTTGGCGGACATCGCCAGCATATCGGCATATTTGTAGGTTTCACGGGTGATCTGCTCGATAGTCCAGTCTTTATATTCCGCTTCGCGCTGTTTGATGAAATAGGCGTTTTCGGCAAAGCGTGCGGAGTCCATTACCACTGGAATGTCATATTTCTTCGCAATGCTGTACATCGCTTTCATGTTCGCCAGTGAAACCGGCTGGCCGCCTGCGGAGTTACTGGTGATGGTCGCGACGATATATGGCACATTATTCGGGCCAACTTCTTCAATACCGCGTTCTAATCCTTCAAGGTCAAAGTTACCTTTAAAGTCATAACGCACGCCAGTATCGAAGGCTTCTTTGATATAGACGTTGCGTACGGTACAGCCGTTAATCTGGCTATGGCCCTGAGTGGTGTCGAAGAAATAGTTAGAGAACGCCACCATTTTGCTGCGATCCAGGCCTTTTTCCTGCTCACGCTTTTTAATCAGTACCGGAATATAGATTTGCTCTGCACCTCGGCCCTGGTGCGTTGGAATGGTGTATTGATAACCAAAGATATTTTTTACTGACTCAGCTAATGCATAGTAGCTACGACTGCCGCTGTAGGCTTCGTCGCCGCGCATCATCGCTGCCTGCATACTCTGCGTCACCGCTCCGGTGCCGCTGTCGGTCAGTAAATCGATAAACACATCTTCGCTATCCAGCAGAAACGGGTTCATACCGGATTTAATAATCGCTTCTTCACGATAAGCGCGGGTAGTACGTTTTACGGGTTCAATAACACGAATGCGGAACGGTTCAGGGAGATGTTTAAAGTTTTCCATTACATAATCCTTCATTTATTTTAATTGCAATGATCCCTGTGAATATTACATTTGCAATATCTATTAATTTCCAAAATATATACATCTACAATTATTAGCTTAATAAAGCAATTAAGACGGAAATAACGTAGATAAAAAGGAAAATAAAGATATAGCAAACTCATAGATCACATTGAATCTAATCGGTTTGACTCTGGTGATGGCGACAGAAGGGAAAATTAAGGGCGGTGATCGACAATCTTGTTGTCAATATTAAACCACTTTGAGGTCACACATATATGTAAGGTATTCATAATGCACTTATCCTCGAAAGACACGACGCTACAGTATAATACTCAAGATTTTTGTCTATTCTGAAATTGTTTAAATGTGAATCGAATCACAAACGGTCGTGAAGCAATATTAAATGCTCTTTTTAAGAGAATAAATTATGTGAGAAGTTTAATTTTTATAAAAAGGGTTGATTAATAATAAGAGTGCCAACAAGAAAGCGAAACCGCATCTGACAATCAGAATGCGGCTTCGTAATTGCGGGTTACTTACCAATACAGAAGCTGGAGAAAATCCGTCCCAGCAGATCGTCAGAAGTAAACTCTCCTGTGATCTCGCTTAAGTTCTGCTGCGCCAGACGCAGTTCTTCCGCCAGTAATTCACCCGCCCATGCGCCCAGCAGTTGCGCTTTACCCTGCTGCAGATGCTCCGCCGCTTGCTCCAGCGCCTGTAAGTGACGGCGACGCGCCAGGAAACCACCTTCCATATTGGTATCAAAGCCCATGCTCTGTTTGAGATGGTTACGCAGAACGTCCACACCTTCGCCAGTGCGTGCTGAGAGGCGAATCAATGCATGGCCGTTAACTTCACTCATCCCCAGCGTTTCGCCAGTAATATCGGCTTTATTGCGCACCACGGTGATCGGCAGTTTAGCAGGCAGACGGGCAATAAATTCCGGCCAGATTTCTGCCGGATCTACAGCGTCTGTCGTGGTGCCATCGACCATAAACAGCACGCGGTCGGCCTGTTCAATTTCCTGCCATGCGCGCTCGATACCAATGCGTTCGACTTCGTCGCTGGCTTCGCGTAACCCGGCGGTATCGATGATATGCAGCGGCATCCCATCAATGTGGATATGCTCACGCAGTACGTCACGCGTGGTTCCGGCGATATCGGTAACGATAGCGGCTTCACGGCCCGCCAGCGCGTTTAGCAGGCTCGATTTACCGGCGTTAGGACGCCCGGCAATCACCACTTTCATGCCTTCACGCAGCAGGCTGCCCTGACGTGCTTCGGCGCGTACCGCGTCGAGATCGGCAATCACGTCATTAAGCTGGGCTTCAATTTTGCCGTCGGAGAGGAAATCGATCTCTTCATCGGGGAAATCAATCGCCGCTTCGACGTAAATGCGCAAGTGGGTGAGGGCTTCTACCAGATGATTAACTCGTGCAGAGAATGCGCCTTGCAGTGAGTTAAGCGCCGAGCGAGCCGCCTGTTCGGAGCTGGCGTCGATAAGATCCGCAATCGCTTCGGCCTGGGCTAAATCAAGTTTATCGTTGAGAAATGCGCGCTCTGAAAACTCACCTGGGCGGGCAATCCGCAGGCCTGGAATGGTCAGGATACGTTTTAACAGCAGGTCGAGGATCACCGGACCGCCATGACCTTGCAGCTCCAGCACATCTTCGCCGGTGAACGAGTTCGGGCCGGGGAACCATAGCGCGATGCCCTGATCCAGCACGCTGCCGTCGGCGTCTTTAAACGGAAGATAATCGGCGTAGCGCGGTTTGGGTAACTTACCCAGCACGGTTTCGGCAACCTCGCGCGCTTTGAGGCCGGAGATGCGCAGGATACCCACACCGCCACGTCCTGGAGGCGTGGCCTGGGCTACGATAGTGTCATTATCGCTCATGATGTTCCTGTTGCTTTGTTTGGCGGATGCGCTGTGCTTATCCGCCCTACGAAAAGAAAAAAGGCGGTCAACTGACCGCCCTTATTTTAGCGAAAACTCACCGAATCAGGATTTTTTCTTCTCGCGGCTATGCAGGCCACGTTTTTCCAGACCACGGTAAATCAACTGCTGCTGGATAATGGTTACCAGGTTGCTGACGATATAGTACAGCACCAGACCTGACGGGAACCACAGGAAGAACACGGTGAAGATGACCGGCATAAAGGTCATGATCTTCTGCTGCATCGGGTCGGTCACGGTGGTCGGTGACATCTTCTGAATGAAGAACATCGTTACGCCCATCAGGATCGGCAGGATGTAGTATGGATCCTGTGCAGACAGGTCATGGATCCACAGTGCAAACGGTGCCTGACGCAGTTCAACGGAACCCATCAGCATGTAGTACAACGCCAGGAAGATTGGCATCTGGATCAGCAGCGGGAAGCAGCCGCCCAGCGGGTTAACCTTCTCAGCTTTGTACAGCGCCATCATTTCCTGGCTGATACGCTGTTTGTCATCGCCCAGACGCTCACGCATGGCCTGAATCTTAGGCTGCAGCATACGCATCTTCGCCATGGAGGTGTACTGCGCTTTGGTCAGCGGGTACATGATGCCACGAACGATAAAGGTGATGATGATAATGGAGAAGCCCCAGTTACCCACAAAGCTATGGATCCATTTCAGCAATTTGAACAGCGGCTGAGATATGAACCACAACCAACCGTAATCAACGGTCAGATCCAGATGCGGAGCAACTGCCGCCATTTTGTCCTGGATTTCCGGGCCAACCCACAGGGTGCTGTTCATCGCGCCAGTCTGACCAGGCTGAACCAGTACCGGCTGAGACTTATAGCCGATAGCGGCGATGCCGTTACCCAGATTAGCGGTATAGAAGTTGTTGGTGCCGTCGTTATGCGGGATCCATGCCGTCGCGAAATACTGTTGCAGCATCGCGACCCAACCACCTTTCGAAGAGATGTTCAGGTTTTCGTTGTCGGCAATAGTATCGAACTTGTATTTTTCGTATTTTTCGTCAGGCGTGGAGTACGCCGCGCCACGGAAAGTGTGCAGTGCGAAGTTGCTGCTTCCGGTGTCGAGATGCGGTGGCAGAGTGATGGATTGCTTCAACTGACCAAAGGTGGAGATCTCCAGCGGTTTTTCGCCAGCGTTCTGCACGTTGTAGTTGACGTTGACAGCGTAATCACCACGTTTCAGGACAAACGTTTTAGTAAACGTGTTGCCTGCTGCATCGGTATACGTCATCGGCACCTGCAGTTCGTTTTGACCTTCGGCCAGCACATAAGCGTCTTTTTCGACGTTATACAGTGGACGCGGGCCGTTAGCCGGATTATCCGGGCCATCACGACCGGTCAGACCGCTCTGTGCCTGATAAATAAACTGCGGTGAGGTTTCCAGCAACTGGAACGGCTGGGTAGAGTTCAGCTCTTTCGGGTAAGCCGGCAGCAGAGCCTGCTCAACATCACCACCACGGGTGTTGATGGTCAGATCAAGCACGTCGGTTTTTACCGAAATCAGTTTCCCCTGGCCACTGGCCGGTACGCCCTGGTCGGCGGCGCTACCCGCTGCGGTGGTCGTTGTCTGCGTGGTCTGTTGAGCCTGAGGTTGCGGGTTTTTATCCTGCTCCCAGGCTTGCCAGATCATGAAAGACACGAACAGCAAAGCGATGACTAAAAGATTGCGTTGCGAATCCATCGTTAGTGTTCTCTGGTATCAAATGGTCCGGGCGGGACGGGATCGTCACCACCAGGGTGTAAAGGGTGGCATTTTAATACGCGTTTCACCGTCAACCAACTGCCTTTTATCACTCCAAACCTGCGCAATGCCTCAATTCCGTAGCTTGAACAAGTTGGAGTGAAACGACAATGCGGCCCGAGTAGCGGACTAATCAGGCGTTGGTAGACCCGAATGAGGGCTATCAGGACCCGCGAGCCAGGCGACAGTGGCGGCGCCATAATTTTTCCAACGCTTCCGAGAGAGCACGGTTATCGAGGTCGGCAACCCCTTTTTTCGCCACCACCACGAAATCCATAGCCGGGAGTTCATGTTGGCGTAGACGGAAGCTTTCACGCGTCAGACGTTTAATCCGATTGCGTTCATGCGCTCGTCGAACGTTTTTCTTGGCGACTGTAAGACCGATACGGGGATGCCCCAGCGAATTCAGGCGGCCGAGGATGGTGATTTGCGGCGTGCCAGCCCGTTGTGGCTGCTGGAAGACGAATGTGAATTGACTGGGAGTTAACAAGCGTAACTCCCTGGGAAATGCGAGCTTAACCACTCAGGGGTTAGCTTTATTACTTAGAAACGGTCAGACGAGCACGGCCTTTAGCACGACGACGTGCCAGTACCTGACGACCATTTTTAGTAGCCATACGAGCACGGAAGCCGTGAGAACGGTTGCGCTTCAGTACAGACGGTTGAAAAGTGCGTTTCATGGCGATTTCTACCTAAACTTGAATAAATTCAATGGCTTTATTGGATATCCGCCCGAAAACCGAACGATGGACACCGAAGCCATGGGTGATTAAAGAGGCCGGATTGTAATAATTGTACACTCCGGAGTCAATTCTCTTTCCTTATTTACCGCGCTTTTCCGCACCTTTTCACAGGGAAAAAGTACAACTATATACCGGTGAAAACCAGCATTACGCGCCGGGTGGAGGATTATACGGGCTACCGGATAAAGCGCAAGGATCGTCCAGGATCTTTATTAGATCGATTAAGCCTAATTTTGTCTATGGTCATTAAATTTTCCAATATGCGGCTTAAATCGTGCCCGCCTGGTGTCTGGATCGTTTACACTTAGCGGGTTCTGGATCATCCTGTGGATAAATCGGGAAAATCTGTGAGAAACAGAAGATCTCTTGCGCAGTTTAGGCTATGATCCGCGGTCCCGATCGTTTTGCAGGATCTTGATCGGGCATATAACCGCAGACAGCGGTTCGTGCGTCACCCTTATGCAGGGTCTTTTCGACGTGCGTCAACAATCATGAATGTTTCAGCCTTAGTCATAATCGACTTTTGTTCGAGTGGAGTCCGCCGTGTCACTTTCGCTTTGGCAGCAATGTCTTGCCCGATTGCAGGATGAGTTACCAGCCACAGAATTCAGTATGTGGATACGCCCATTGCAGGCGGAACTGAGCGATAACACGCTGGCCTTGTACGCGCCAAACCGTTTTGTCCTCGATTGGGTACGGGACAAGTACCTCAATAATATCAATGGACTGCTAACCAGTTTCTGCGGAGCGGATGCCCCACAGTTGCGTTTTGAAGTGGGCACAAAGCCCGTGACACAAACGCTGAAAGTCCCTGCCAGCAATACAGTTGCACCGGCTCAGGCTGCTCAGGTGCAACCGCAACGTGCGGCGCCTTCTACGCGCTCAGGTTGGGATAACGTTCCGGCTCCGGCAGAACCGACCTATCGTTCCAACGTTAACGTTAAACATACATTTGATAACTTCGTCGAAGGTAAATCTAACCAACTGGCGCGCGCGGCGGCTCGTCAGGTGGCAGACAACCCTGGCGGTGCCTATAACCCGCTGTTCCTTTATGGCGGCACGGGGCTGGGTAAAACTCACCTGCTACATGCGGTGGGCAATGGCATTATGGCGCGCAAGCCGAATGCCAAAGTGGTTTATATGCACTCCGAACGCTTTGTTCAGGACATGGTAAAAGCCCTGCAAAACAACGCGATCGAAGAGTTTAAACGCTACTACCGTTCTGTTGACGCGCTGCTGATCGACGATATTCAGTTTTTTGCTAATAAAGAACGATCCCAGGAAGAGTTTTTCCACACCTTTAACGCCTTGCTGGAAGGTAATCAACAGATCATTCTTACTTCGGATCGTTATCCGAAAGAGATCAACGGCGTTGAGGATCGTTTGAAATCCCGCTTCGGCTGGGGGTTGACTGTGGCGATCGAACCGCCAGAGCTGGAAACCCGTGTGGCGATCCTGATGAAAAAGGCAGACGAAAATGACATTCGTCTGCCGGGTGAAGTGGCATTCTTTATCGCCAAGCGTCTACGCTCTAATGTGCGTGAGCTGGAAGGGGCGCTGAACCGTGTTATTGCTAACGCCAACTTTACCGGACGGGCGATCACCATTGACTTCGTGCGCGAAGCGTTGCGCGATTTGCTGGCATTGCAGGAAAAACTGGTCACCATCGACAATATTCAGAAGACGGTGGCGGAGTACTACAAGATCAAAGTCGCAGATCTCCTTTCCAAGCGTCGATCTCGCTCGGTGGCACGTCCGCGCCAGATGGCGATGGCGTTGGCGAAAGAGCTGACTAACCACAGTCTGCCGGAGATCGGTGATGCGTTTGGCGGTCGTGACCATACAACGGTGCTTCATGCCTGCCGTAAGATCGAGCAGTTGCGTGAAGAGAGCCATGATATCAAAGAAGATTTTTCAAATTTAATCAGAACATTGTCATCGTAAACCTATGAAATTTACCGTAGAACGTGAGCATTTATTAAAACCGCTACAACAGGTAAGCGGTCCGTTAGGTGGTCGTCCTACGCTACCGATTCTCGGTAATCTGCTGTTACAGGTTGCTGACGGTACGTTGTCGCTGACCGGTACTGATCTCGAGATGGAAATGGTGGCTCGTGTTGCGCTGATTCAGCCGCACGAACCAGGGGCGACGACCGTTCCGGCGCGCAAATTCTTTGATATCTGCCGTGGTCTGCCTGAAGGCGCGGAAATTGCTGTGCAACTGGAAGGTGAGCGGATGCTGGTGCGCTCCGGGCGCAGCCGTTTTTCGCTTTCTACTCTGCCAGCGGCGGATTTCCCGAACCTTGATGACTGGCAGAGCGAAGTTGAATTTACCCTGCCGCAGGCAACGATGAAACGTCTGATTGAAGCGACCCAGTTTTCGATGGCGCATCAGGACGTTCGCTATTACTTAAATGGTATGCTGTTCGAAACCGAAGGTGAAGAACTGCGCACCGTGGCGACTGACGGCCACCGCCTGGCGGTCTGTTCAATGCCAATTGGTCAGTCTTTGCCGAGCCATTCGGTGATCGTGCCGCGTAAAGGCGTGATTGAACTGATGCGTATGCTCGACGGCGGCGACAATCCGCTGCGCGTGCAGATTGGCAGCAACAACATTCGCGCCCACGTAGGTGACTTTATTTTTACCTCCAAACTGGTGGATGGTCGATTCCCGGATTACCGTCGCGTTCTGCCGAAGAACCCGGACAAACATCTGGAAGCAGGCTGCGATCTGCTCAAGCAGGCGTTTGCTCGTGCGGCAATTCTCTCTAACGAGAAATTCCGTGGCGTGCGTCTGTATGTCAGTGAAAATCAACTGAAGATCACCGCCAACAACCCGGAACAGGAAGAAGCGGAAGAGATCCTCGACGTCACCTACAGCGGCGCGGAGATGGAAATCGGCTTTAACGTCAGCTATGTGCTGGATGTTCTGAACGCGCTGAAATGTGAAAACGTGCGCATGATGCTGACCGATTCAGTTTCCAGCGTGCAGATTGAAGATGCGGCCAGCCAGAGTGCGGCTTATGTTGTCATGCCAATGAGACTGTAATGTCCCTCACCCGCTTGTTGATCCGCGATTTCCGCAATATCGAAACCGCGGATCTCGCTTTATCTCCCGGCTTTAACTTTCTGGTGGGTGCCAACGGCAGTGGCAAAACCAGCGTGCTGGAAGCTATCTATACGCTCGGCCACGGCCGGGCGTTTCGCAGTTTGCAGATTGGTCGCGTCATTCGCCACGAGCAGGAGGCGTTTGTTCTTCACGGGCGTTTACAGGGCGCAGAGCGCGAGACGGCGATTGGCTTAACCAAAGACAAACAGGGCGACAGTAAAGTCCGTATTGACGGTACTGACGGGCATAAAGTTGCGGAACTGGCGCACCTGATGCCGATGCAGTTGATAACGCCTGAGGGGTTTACTTTACTCAACGGTGGCCCCAAATACAGAAGAGCATTCCTCGACTGGGGATGCTTTCACAACGAACCCGGATTTTTCACCGCCTGGAGCAATCTCAAGCGATTGCTCAAGCAGCGTAATGCGGCGCTGAGGCAGGTGTCACGTTACGAACAGCTCCGCCCGTGGGATAAAGAACTGATCCCGCTGGCGGAGCAAATCAGCGCCTGGCGCGCCCAGTACAGCGCCGGTATCGCCGCCGATATGGCCGATACCTGTAAGCAATTTCTCCCTGAGTTTTCTCTGACTTTCTCTTTCCAGCGCGGCTGGGAGAAAGAGACAGAGTACGCTGAGGTGCTGGAACGTAATTTTGAACGCGATCGCCAGCTAACCTACACTGCGCACGGCCCGCATAAAGCGGACTTACGCATTCGCGCCGACGGTGCGCCGGTGGAAGATACCTTATCGCGTGGGCAGCTTAAGCTGCTGATGTGCGCCTTACGTCTGGCGCAAGGAGAGTTCCTCACCCGTGAAAGCGGGCGGCGGTGTCTCTACCTGATAGATGATTTTGCCTCTGAGCTTGATGATGAGCGTCGCGGGCTGCTTGCCAGCCGCTTAAAAGCGACGCAATCACAGGTCTTTGTCAGCGCGATCAGTGCTGAACACGTTATAGACATGTCGGACGAAAATTCGAAGATGTTTACCGTGGAAAAGGGTAAAATAACGGATTAACCCAAGTATAAATGAGCGAGAAACGTTGATGTCGAATTCTTATGACTCCTCCAGTATCAAAGTCCTGAAAGGGCTGGATGCGGTGCGTAAGCGCCCTGGTATGTATATCGGCGACACGGATGACGGCACCGGTCTGCACCACATGGTATTCGAGGTGGTAGATAACGCTATCGACGAAGCGCTCGCGGGTCACTGTAAAGAAATTATCGTCACTATTCATGCTGATAATTCCGTCTCTGTACAGGATGACGGGCGTGGCATTCCGACCGGTATTCACCCGGAAGAGGGTGTATCGGCGGCAGAAGTGATCATGACCGTGCTGCACGCAGGCGGTAAATTTGACGATAACTCCTATAAAGTGTCCGGCGGTCTGCACGGCGTTGGTGTTTCGGTAGTAAACGCCCTGTCGCAAAAACTGGAGCTGGTTATCCAGCGTGAAGGTAAAATTCACCGTCAGATCTACGTGCACGGTGTACCGCAGGCACCGCTGGCGGTTACCGGCGATACCGATAAAACCGGCACTATGGTACGTTTCTGGCCGAGCCTCGAAACCTTCACCAATGTAACCGAGTTTGAATATGAAATTCTGGCGAAACGCCTGCGAGAGTTATCCTTCCTTAACTCCGGCGTTTCCATTCGCCTGAAAGACAAACGTGACGGCAAAGAAGACCACTTCCACTATGAAGGCGGTATCAAGGCGTTCGTTGAGTATCTGAACAAGAACAAAACGCCGATCCACCCGAACATCTTCTACTTCTCCACCGAAAAAGACGGTATCGGCGTTGAAGTGGCATTGCAGTGGAACGATGGCTTCCAGGAAAACATCTACTGCTTTACCAACAACATTCCGCAGCGTGATGGCGGTACTCACCTGGCGGGCTTCCGTGCGGCGATGACCCGTACTCTGAACGCCTACATGGACAAAGAAGGTTACAGCAAAAAAGCCAAAGTCAGCGCCACCGGCGACGATGCGCGTGAAGGCCTGATTGCGGTTGTGTCCGTGAAAGTACCAGATCCGAAATTCTCCTCCCAGACTAAAGACAAACTGGTTTCTTCTGAGGTGAAATCGGCGGTAGAACAGCAGATGAACGAACTGCTGGCAGAATACCTGCTGGAAAACCCAACCGATGCGAAAATCGTGGTTGGTAAAATTATCGATGCTGCCCGCGCCCGTGAAGCGGCACGTCGTGCGCGTGAAATGACGCGTCGTAAAGGTGCACTGGACTTAGCCGGCCTGCCGGGCAAACTGGCGGACTGCCAGGAACGCGATCCGGCGCTTTCTGAACTGTACCTTGTGGAAGGGGACTCCGCGGGCGGCTCTGCGAAGCAGGGGCGTAACCGCAAAAACCAGGCGATTCTGCCGTTGAAGGGTAAAATCCTCAACGTCGAGAAAGCCCGTTTCGATAAGATGCTGGCTTCCCAGGAAGTGGCAACGCTCATCACCGCGCTTGGCTGCGGTATCGGTCGTGACGAGTACAACCCGGACAAACTGCGTTATCACAGCATTATCATCATGACCGATGCGGACGTCGACGGCTCGCACATTCGTACGTTGCTGTTGACCTTCTTCTATCGTCAGATGCCGGAAATCATTGAACGCGGTCACGTCTACATTGCCCAGCCGCCGCTGTACAAAGTGAAGAAAGGCAAGCAGGAACAGTACATTAAAGACGATGAGGCGATGGATCAGTACCAAATCTCCATCGCGCTGGATGGTGCTTCTTTGCATACCAACGCCAGTGCACCAGCTTTAGCTGGCGAAGCGTTAGAAAAGCTGGTGTCTGAGTACAATGCGGCGCAGAAAATGATCGTTCGTATGGAACGTCGTTATCCGAAGGCGATGCTGAAAGAGCTTATCTATCAGCCGACGCTGACGGAAGCGGATCTCTCTGACGAGCAGGTTGTTACCCGTTGGGTGAATGCGCTGGTGACAGAACTGAACGATAAAGAGCAGCATGGCAGCCAGTGGAAGTTTGATGTCCACACCAATGCCGAGAAAAACCTGTTCGAGCCGATTGTTCGCGTGCGTACCCACGGCGTGGATACTGACTACCCGCTGGATCACGAGTTCATCACCGGTGGCGAATATCGTCGTATCTGCACGCTGGGCGAGAAACTGCGTGGCTTGCTGGAAGAAGATGCGTTTATCGAACGTGGTGAGCGTCGTCAGCCGGTAGCCAGCTTCGAGCAGGCGCTGGACTGGCTGGTGAAAGAGTCCCGTCGTGGCCTCTCCATCCAGCGTTATAAAGGTCTGGGCGAAATGAACCCGGAGCAGTTGTGGGAAACCACTATGGATCCGGAAAGCCGTCGTATGCTGCGCGTTACCGTTAAAGATGCGATTGCTGCCGACCAGTTGTTCACAACTCTGATGGGTGATGCTGTTGAACCGCGTCGTGCGTTTATCGAAGAGAACGCTCTGAAAGCGGCGAATATCGATATTTAATGGCATTAGCAATGCGAGCGTGCCTGATGCGCTACGCTTATCAGGCCTACAATACTCATGCAATATATTGAATTTTCATGATTTTGTAGGCCGGATAAGGCGGTTACGCCGCATCCGGCAAGAAGCTATAAGAAAAGGGCGGAGATGATCTCCGCCCTTTTTACTCCTGTAATCCGCAACTATCATCCCGCAGAACTATACTTTCTGAGTCAACACGTAACGCTTTACAGGTGATTATCATGGGACTTTTCGATGAAGTTGTCGGTGCCTTTCTGAAAGGCGATGCGGGGAAATATCAGGCCATTCTGAGCTGGGTTGAAGAGCAGGGCGGCATCCAGGTGCTGCTGGAGAAACTGCAAAGTGGCGGCTTAGGTGCCATTCTCTCAACCTGGTTGAGTAATCAACAGGGCAATCAACCGGTTAGCGGCGAACAACTGGAATCGGCACTGGGTACGAATGCAGTAGCCGATCTCGGGCAAAAACTCGGCGTAGATACCAGTGCTGCTTCCAACATGCTGGCGGAACAATTGCCGAAGATTATTGATGCGCTATCTCCGCAGGGCGAAGTTTCACCGCAAGCCAATAACGATCTGCTTTCCGCAGGCATGGAGTTGCTGAAAGGGAAACTCTTCCGCTAAGCAAAAGGGGAGCACGCAAGGCGCGTTGCATCCCCCTTTTCCCTCGGGTGTTGTACTGATTTTTGAGCGGAATCGCGTTAGCATGGGTCAGGAATCAATCTACCTGGGGAACTCATGGCTATCAAACTCATTGCTATCGATATGGATGGCACCCTTCTGCTGCCCGATCACACCATTTCACCCGCCGTTAAAAATGCGATTGCCGCAGCTCGCGCCCGCGGGGTGAATGTCGTGCTGACGACAGGTCGTCCTTATGCAGGTGTTCACAGCTACCTGAAAGAGCTGCATATGGAACAGCCGGGCGACTACTGTATTACTTATAACGGTGCACTGGTGCAGAAGGCCGCTGATGGCAGCACCGTGGCGCAAACAGCCCTGAGTTATGACGACTACCGTTTCCTGGAAAAACTCTCTCGCGAAGTCGGTTCTCATTTCCATGCACTGGATCGCACCACGCTATACACCGCCAACCGTGACATCAGCTATTACACGGTACATGAATCATTTGTGGCGACCATTCCGTTGGTGTTCTGCGAAGCGGAGAAAATGGACCCTGACACCCAGTTCCTGAAAGTGATGATGATTGATGAACCCGCCATCCTCGACCAGGCCATCGCGCGTATTCCACAGGAAGTGAAAGAGAAATATACCGTACTGAAAAGCGCGCCGTACTTCCTCGAAATCCTCGACAAACGCGTCAATAAAGGTACCGGTGTGAAATCGCTGGCGGATGTGCTGGGCATTAAACCGGAAGAAATTATGGCGATTGGCGATCAGGAAAACGACATCGCAATGATTGAATATGCAGGCGTCGGTGTGGCGATGGATAACGCTATTCCTTCGGTGAAAGAAGTGGCGAACTTTGTCACCAAATCCAACCTTGAAGATGGCGTGGCGTTTGCTATTGAAAAGTATGTGCTTAATTAATCAGTGGGCGGGCAAACTGCATAAACGCGTTTGCCCGCAGCGATTAACAATTTCTGGTCGTGCATAAAATCAGGAACTGGAGTGGTGATGTTACTATATCCAGCGTAAGAGTGACTGGCAGCAACGCGTTAGCGAGGCCGCGCGGGACGCCATCTGTTGTTTTGTACTTATAAAATCCCACTGTAAAGGGTTGATGGAAAACCATCACGTTTGAGTAATCCGCTTTTTTATTTTTCTGGTGGATAGAGCCTTTCAGGCCGTCCAGCATCCATGTACAACGCTGGGTATCACACACAAAGCCATATTGTGTCGCCAGTGTTTTATCTTCCTCACCGTTCCAGTCGTAATAGAGCGTAATAGCACCAGAAAAATTCTTATGACCGCTGCTCAAAATAAATTTCGCGTTATCGGAAACGGTGATTCTTTCGCCATGAATTGCCGGGTCGTTCAGCATTTTAACCACCTCATCGCCGCCGTTGGTCAACAGGTAGTCCAGCGACTCTCCAACAAAAACATAGCCTTTCGTACCGTTACTATCCTCTGCCAGCGATAGACCCTTAATCGTGTCTGAGCGCCATTGCTGGGCATGTGGAGAGCTTGCGGTATTGAAAACCAGTCCAGCGGTTAGACATCCGGTCAACGCGAATGCTAAAGAACATAAACAGGCTGCTTTAATAAATCCTTGAAAATTCAATTGCATGATTAATCCTTTAAACAAGAATGCTAAGCCGTTGGAAGCATACCTTTATTTCCCCGCCTGTTTACTCCCTGACAACCCTTTTCAGATTTGTGCCTGATGGATGCCATTTTCTTATGTATTGTTCTTTTTGTGATCTAAATTGTAGTACAACAATACATATTTGTACTACATTACACGTACAGTAAACGCGAATATCATCATGCTGGTACTACAAAGTTGCCGCGTTATGCATCGATCGGGGTAAAGTAGAGCAGAACATACAGAGCACAAGGACTCTTCATGACTCTCAATAAAACCGATCGCATTGTCATTACACTGGGTAAACAGATCGTTCACGGTAAATATGTACCTGGCTCGCCGCTTCCGGCCGAGGCGGAACTCTGTGAGGAGTTTGAAACCTCGCGCAACATCATTCGTGAAGTGTTCCGCTCGCTGATGGCGAAGCGGCTGATTGAAATGAAGCGTTATCGCGGCGCATTTGTGGCACCGCGTAATCAGTGGAATTACCTCGACACTGACGTACTGCAATGGGTGTTGGAAAACGACTACGACCCACGGCTTATCAGTGCAATGAGCGAAGTGCGAAATCTGGTGGAACCGGCGATTGCCCGTTGGGCGGCAGAGCGCGCGACCTCCAGCGATCTGGCTCAGATTGAATCGGCGCTGAACGAGATGATTGCTAACAATCAGGATCGCGAGGCGTTTAACGAAGCTGATATTCGCTACCACGAGGCGGTACTTCAGTCGGTACATAACCCGGTGTTACAGCAACTTAGCATCGCGATTAGTTCGCTGCAGCGGGCAGTTTTTGAACGAACCTGGATGGGCGATGAGGCCAACATGCCGCAAACGCTTCAGGAACATAAGGCGCTGTTCGATGCGATACGGCATCAGGACGGCGATGCGGCAGAGCAGGCGGCGCTTACCATGATCGCCAGCTCGACACGAAGATTAAAGGAAATCACATGACAGCTCGCTACATCGCAATTGACTGGGGATCGACCAATCTGCGCGCCTGGCTTTATCAGAGCGACAACTGCCTGGACAGCAGGCAATCAGAAGCAGGCGTCACGCGCCTGAACGGAAAATCTCCGGCTGCGGTGTTAGCAGAAGTGATAGCAGGCTGGCGTGAAGAGAATACGCCAGTGGTGATGGCAGGAATGGTCGGCAGCAATGTTGGCTGGAAAGTCGCTCCTTATTTATCCGTTCCTGCCTGTTTCTCATCTATTGGTGAACAGTTAACGTCTGTTGGCGACAATATCTGGATTATTCCCGGATTATGCGTCTCTCATGATGATAACCACAATGTGATGCGCGGCGAAGAAACACAATTGCTTGGCGCGCGTGCTCTTGCTCCTTCCTCTCTTTATGTTATGCCCGGTACGCATTGCAAATGGGTGCAAGCCGATAGCCAGCAAATCAACGATTTTCGCACCGTGATGACCGGTGAATTGCACCATTTACTGCTAAATCAGTCATTGATTGGGGCTGGTTTGCCGCCGCAGGAAAACTCTGCCGATGCCTTCGCGGCCGGTCTTGAACGCGGCCTTAATGCTCCCGCCGTATTGCCGCAACTTTTTGAAGTTCGCGCCTCGCATGTGCTGGGAACGCTTCCCCGCGAACAGGTCAGCGAATTTCTCTCTGGTTTGTTGATTGGTGCTGAGGTCGGCAGTATGCGCGACGACGTGGCTCATCAACAGGCTATCACCCTTGTCGCCGGAACATCGCTGACCGTGCGTTACCAACAAGCCTTTCAGGCTATGGGTTGCGACGTAACGGCGGTGGCGGGCGACACGGCATTTCTGGCTGGTATAAGGAGCATTGCTCATGCAGTGGCAAACTAAACTCCCGCTGATCGCCATTTTGCGCGGCATTACGCCTGACGAGGCGCTGGCGCATGTTGGCGCGGTGATTGACGCCGGGTTCGACGCGGTTGAAATCCCGCTGAATTCTCCCCAATGGGAGCAAAGCATTCCCGCAGTCGTTGAAGCATACGGCGACAAAGCGTTGATTGGCGCAGGTACGGTACTGAAACCTGAGCAGGTTGATACGCTCGCCAGGATGGGCTGCCAGCTCATCGTTACGCCCAATATCCATAGTGAGGTCATTCGTCGTGCGGTGGGTTACGGCATGACCGTTTGCCCCGGTTGTGCGACGGCGACCGAAGCCTTTAGCGCGCTCGAAGCAGGCGCGCAGGCACTGAAAATATTTCCGTCATCGGCTTTTGGCCCGCAATACATCAAAGCATTAAAAGCGGTATTACCGCAGGACATCGCGGTCTTTGCCGTTGGCGGCGTGACGCCAGAAAACCTGGCGCAGTGGATAGACGCTGGTTGTGCTGGAGCGGGCTTAGGTAGCGATCTCTATCGCGCCGGACAGTCCGTGGAACGTACCGCGCAGCAGGCAGCAGCATTTGTTAAGGCGTATCGAGAGGCAGTGCAATGAAAATTACCAAAATTACCACGTATCGTTTACCTCCCCGCTGGATGTTCCTGAAAATTGAAACCGATGAAGGCGTGGTCGGTTGGGGCGAACCGGTGATCGAGGGCCGCGCCCGCACGGTGGAAGCGGCAGTTCACGAGCTGGGTGACTATCTGATTGGTCAGGATCCATCGCGCATCAACGACTTATGGCAAGTGATGTATCGCGCCGGTTTTTATCGTGGCGGCCCCATTCTGATGAGCGCCATCGCCGGGATCGACCAGGCGTTATGGGATATCAAAGGCAAAGTGCTGAATGCGCCCGTCTGGCAACTAATGGGTGGCCTGGTCCGCGACAAAATCAAAGCCTACAGTTGGGTCGGCGGCGATCGTCCGGCGGATGTTATCGACGGCATTAAAACCCTGCGTGAAATCGGCTTCGATACTTTCAAACTGAACGGTTGTGAAGAACTGGGTCTGATTGATAACTCCCGCGCGGTAGATGCGGCGGTCAACACCGTGGCACAAATTCGTGAAGCCTTTGGTAATCAGATTGAGTTTGGCCTTGATTTTCACGGTCGCGTCAGCGCGCCGATGGCGAAAGTGCTGATTAAAGAACTGGAACCGTATCGCCCGCTATTTATTGAAGAGCCGGTGCTGGCGGAACAAGCCGAATACTACCCGAAACTGGCGGCGCAAACTCACATTCCGCTGGCAGCGGGGGAGCGCATGTTCTCGCGCTTCGATTTTAAACGCGTGCTGGAGGCGGGGGGAATTTCGATCCTGCAACCGGATCTCTCCCACGCGGGCGGTATTACCGAATGCTACAAAATTGCCGGAATGGCGGAAGCCTATGACGTGACTCTTGCGCCGCACTGTCCGCTCGGCCCCATTGCACTGGCTGCTTGCCTGCATATCGACTTTGTCTCCTATAACGCCGTACTTCAGGAACAAAGTATGGGCATTCATTACAACAAAGGCGCGGAGTTACTCGACTTTGTGAAAAACAAAGAGGACTTCAGCATGGTCGGCGGCTTCTTTAAACCGCTAACGAAACCGGGCTTAGGCGTGGAAATCGACGAAGCCAAAGTCATTGAGTTCAGTAAAAATGCCCCGGACTGGCGTAATCCGCTCTGGCGTCATGAAGATAACAGCGTAGCAGAGTGGTAATTCCTGCCACGTAAGCCCCTCATCGGGCACTAAAACAGCAATACAAAAATATAACCCTCTGTAACTTACAGGGCATGGTGAGCGGCCTCGCTATGCCCAAAATCAGGAGATAGCTCGCTATGGATATTCCCGTAAATGCAGCAAAGCCGGGGCGTCGGCGTTATCTGACGTTGGTGATGATTTTTATTACGGTAGTGATTTGTTATGTCGATCGCGCCAACCTGGCCGTGGCTTCCGCCCATATTCAGGAAGAGTTCGGTATTACTAAAGCTGAAATGGGCTATGTATTTTCGGCCTTCGCCTGGCTTTATACCTTATGTCAGATCCCCGGCGGTTGGTTTTTAGATCGCGTGGGTTCACGTGTGACTTATTTTATTGCGATATTTGGCTGGTCGGTGGCGACATTATTCCAGGGATTTGCCACGGGCTTAATGTCATTAATTGGTCTGCGGGCGATAACCGGTATTTTCGAAGCGCCCGCTTTCCCGACCAATAACCGTATGGTGACCAGTTGGTTCCCGGAACATGAACGTGCTTCTGCCGTTGGTTTTTATACCTCTGGTCAGTTTGTCGGTCTGGCGTTTCTGACTCCGCTGCTGATCTGGATTCAGGAGATGTTGAGCTGGCACTGGGTGTTCATTGTCACCGGCGGTATCGGCATTATCTGGTCGCTGATTTGGTTTAAAGTTTACCAGCCGCCGCGCCTGACCAAAGGCATCAGCAAAGCTGAGCTGGATTACATTCGTGATGGTGGCGGTCTGGTGGATGGCGATGCGCCGGTGAAAAAAGAGGCGCGTCAGCCGTTAACGGCAAAAGACTGGAAACTGGTGTTCCATCGTAAACTGATCGGCGTCTATCTCGGGCAATTTGCGGTGGCGTCTACGCTGTGGTTCTTCTTAACCTGGTTCCCGAACTATTTAACCCAGGAAAAAGGGATAACGGCGTTGAAAGCGGGTTTTATGACCACGGTGCCATTTCTCGCTGCGTTTGTCGGTGTACTGCTCTCAGGATGGGTAGCGGATCTGCTGGTGCGGAAGGGCTTTTCGCTGGGCTTTGCGCGTAAAACACCAATAATCTGCGGCTTGTTGATCTCAACCTGCATTATGGGTGCTAACTATACCAATGTGTGGGGTGGTGATCAATTCTGGACTGAGTCCGAGCAGCCTGGACGAACCTGCAAGCCTTGAGTGGTGCGGGATGTGAGAGATTTCACCGATTCTGGATCGTTTTGAAAGAAATGACCAAAAGTGCCTTTTTTTGCGCTTTATTCTGGACTACTTTGATCTGGTGGTGCAGGAAAGCGATCGCCTTTTAAAAGATTTTAAAACCCGTTTTAACCTTGCTTGATTTGTCCCTTTCTTATCCGTCTTCTGTATTGGTTTTGTTGTGGATGTCGCTAATTAGTTAGCAGCATGCGCCCACCAGGCAGTAGGCGCTCATGCTGATTTCTTGTTTACAGGCTTAGTTTCTTGCTCCGGTGTGACGGGAACGCGATCACCTGGTGTTCCTGCTCGGATACAGGATTTGGCGCGTTGCAAAATCTCTTTGTCAGTTTCTTCGTTGCCAGCCAATGCCACACTAATGGCATCTTTGAGCGATTCTCTGATGTTTAGGCTTCGGATGACCGTTTCTGGGTCAGCACTTAAAACATGGTCACCAGTTGCGTGTAATCGTTCCAACACACCGTTAATACCTACTTTGCATAGCGTCGAGAATAACATTTCAGCATCTTCAGGTAGAAGATTAGCCAATATAAGTTGCAATCCGTTCTGCGCATCATTGTACGCGTTGGTTAATGCTTTCTTTTGCGTCTTTTTGTTCGCGCCTGGTCGTTTATGATTATCATCAGTACCGCAATCCTCACCAGTTAACAGCCACGCAAGAGATACTCCACACGCATCAGCAACTTTTGCTGCATTATCAATAGTTGGATAGCTATCACCTTTTACATACTTTCTTATAGATGCCTCGGATAAGCCGCTTTGCCGTGCAAGAGCGTGATTACTCATATCTCCCATGGCGATTCTCAGACGTTCGCTAAAGCGTACTATTCCATCATAAGAAAAAGTACGTTTATCGTTAATTGGCGCATTTCCGTTCTTTTCCATAATTCACCATATAAATTAATAGGTTACAAGCACGCGCGTACTTTTGTGCTTTTGCGACTAAAAATACGCAAAAAGTTATTGACTGCGTACTTTTGATCGCATATCTTTTATCACATTCGATAATCGAATTTGATTATCGAATTCGATAAACGTGAGAGGATCACACAATGCAGTTGTTGAGACAAGATCTAACCGACCTGTTTGTTCGTCGCGGTCATGACTGGTCAGCAATGGCGATTCAAACGGCGTTAAAAAATAAAGGGATTGATTTACCCTCGCTGGAAAAAGCACAGGGATTGAAACCCGGTTCCATGCGGAATGTGTTTTATCGACCGTGCTCCAAATACGAACAGGTAATTGCCCAGGCTGTTGGCGTAACGCCTGATGTGATTTGGCCAAGTCGCTATTTGCATGAGACATCGCAAATAGCGGTGTAAGGTGGAATCGTGTGGTTTGTAGTGCGGGATTGCCTGGGATTATCCGGTTTTCCATCAGCAGAAAAAAACATCCGGGCACGTCTGGATCGTCTTGCTGAAAATAACCCGGAATGGAAGCGCAAGCGTGAAGGCACCAAAGCATTCGAGTATCACATCGACTGCCTGCCTGCTGAAGCGCAGAAAGTTTTACGTAAACGCCTGACCCATCAGGTTCTGGAAGATGCACAACTGCCTGCCGTGGTTGAGCAGAAGGCAGTTAAAAACGTTACCGTTCGCGATGAACTGGAAGTGATGGTCAAATGCCCGGAACTGGCATTACGCGAAGTCCAGGCACTGACCGACAAGCAAAAGGCCATCGCTGATGCGCGGATATTGCTGGCTACCGAAGTGCATAAACTGCGTGAATACGCAGGAATGTCCAGGACGGCAGCAGTAAAACACATCGTTGATGGTATTCGTCAGAGGGCATTGCCTGACCGCATTATTGAGGCCGCAGGTACTGCCAACGCCAGACAGGGTAAGCGAACTGGCGTCAGCTGGGGATGTTTACAGGAATGGTATTCCGCCTGGCTGATGGCGCGCGGTGATGCCAATCAGTTACTGGCGTTACTGGCTCCCGGTCATCATAAGGGAACACCGTGGGAGCAGGTCTGGTGGTTGAGCGATTTCTTTATGTTCTATCGCTCATGGAAGCGCCCGACCGTTGAATACGCTTATCGCGAGTTTTCAGCCTGGTGGCATGAAAAACACGCGAATGATGCGGGAATGCTGGCAGCACTGCCTTCCGTTCACGCAGTAAGACGGGTGTTAAGCAACGTCCCGGTGATTGTTAAGGAGCGTTTCCGCTCCACCGGTTCAGCCTGGCGTTCGCTCAATCCCTTTGTGCGGCGCGACTGGACATCGCTACCGGTTAATGCGGTATGGGTCGGGGATGGTCACTGTATGAAGATGACCGCGTTTAACCCACTGACCGGCAATATTTTCCGGCCAGAAGTGACGCTGGTTATGGATGCGGGGCAACGCTTTGTTGTGGGCTGGTCGCTGTCCCTGTCGGAGAACGTGATAGCCGTTGCTGATGCGTTGCGTTACGGCATGGCACAGCACGGGATACCGCTGATTTATTACTCCGATAACGGGGGCGGCGAAAAAAACCGGGTTCTTGATGCCGATATTACCGGGATTCTCCCCCGGCTGGGTGTGGAACATCACACGGGGATACCAGGTAACCCGCAGGGGCGCGGGGTGATTGAAAGGCTTAACAAGGAAATTCCCCGGGATGTGGCCCTGAGTTTCCAGACGTACTGCTCAAAGGGAGCAGACAAGGAAACCGTAATGATGCAGCAACGGATTATGCAGTCAGCCATTAAGGCCACCCACAAAGGGAAAGAACTGACAAAACGGCAGGTTAAGGCGAGGGATGAAATCCCCACCTTTGAGCAACTGATGGCAGCCATAGAACTGGAGGTCAGACGCTATAACAACCGGCCACACAGCAGCCTTCCCCGCAAAGAGGATGGCGAATATTACAGCCCGGCAGCGTATCGCCGGAAACTGATAAAAGAGCAGAATGTTGAAATTGATTTCCTGTCGCCGGAAGAACTGCATGAAATGTTCAGACCGGAAGTGACGCGCAAAACATTTCGCGGGGAAATTCAGTTATTCAACAATATTTATTACTCGTATGAGCTGGCCGCAGAGCACGGGAATGAAGTCAGGGTCAGTTACGATATTCATGATGCAAACAGTGTCATTGTCCGGCGGGCTGATGGCTCTTATATCTGCGATGCCATCTGGAACGGTAACAAGGTTGATGCCTTCGCTAAACCAGTTATCGAGCAAAAACTGGAGAAACGCGTCAGAGGCCGCATTGCACGGGCCGCGCAGAAAATCGAAGAGGCTAAACGCGAGCTTACCCCGGCTATTACGCAGAAGCCTGAGTTTAATCTGGGATATGGACTGGAACGCCAGGAGAAAAAGGAAAAAGAAGAACTTTATTTATTCGCATCTGAACGCGAGCGCAATTTAAAGAAAAACGGCACAAACAACCGTTAATTTAAAAGGTATTTAATTATGAGTTTAATTACGCAATTAAATGACGTAATGGCCCGTCGCGGCTATACGCAAACCCACGTCGCCCGTGCTATTGGTCGTAGCAGCGCCGTTATCAACCAGTATTTACAGGGTAAATATCAGGGCGATATGGCTGATATTGAAGAACGCATTTCTGCCTTTGTGACCCGTGAGCGGGAAAAGGAAAACAGCCGCCGTATTAAAGCGAAATTTGTTGCCACCGGTATGGCTGCCAAAGGACTGGAGGTGTTGGCCTATGCTCACCTGGAATGTGAAATCTGCGTACTGTATGGCGCGGCAGGTCTTGGCAAAACAATGATTCTGCGTGAATACGCCGCCAGAAACCGGGATGCGGTCCTGATTGAGGCTGACCCGGGCTATACAGCCAGAACACTGCTTGAGGAGTTGTGCCGCCAGCTGGGGGTAAAGGTTCGCGGCAACATTCACGAACTGATAGATGCCTGTGTGCGCGAACTGCGTGATTCCGGTCGCCTGCTGATGGTGGACGAGGCTGAACTGCTCCCCTATCGCGCACTGGAGGTTCTGCGTCGTCTGCATGACAAAGCGGGTATCGGGGTTGTCCTGGCGGGTATGCCTCGTCTTCTGATTAACCTTAAGGGGCGTCGTGGTGAGTTCGCCCAGTTATACAGCCGTGTGGCGCTGGCGCTTAACCTGGGCGATACGTTGTCGCAGGAAGATTTTAACCAGATAGCTACCGGGTTGATGCCGGAAGCAGCAGAACCGGAAATCAGCGAGGCGCTTTACGCACGCTCGCTGGGTAATGCCCGCCGCCTCTTCAAACTGGCGCGCGGTGTGTACCGGATTTGTGATATCAGCGATGCACCGGTCAGTGTGCAGGCCATTGATAAATTCGCAGAAATGTTAATTCACTGATGGAGAACAAGACGATGGACAAGCAGACCATTAACGCCGTCCGTTCCCGTGCCCGTGTGGCCATCCACACCACTGGCGGTCGTGTAACGGGACAGCATCACCGTTTACCTGTGGTTTATGCCTGCCCGCCCGTGGGTGGTCCTGTATGGCCGGTAACGGAAATCATCCAGACATTCAGCGGCCTGCGCCGCGTGGTGAAAACGTCCTGTATCGACGGCTGCACCGTCGTATGGCAATGAGAGGAAATCAGAATGGCGGTTAAGTTAGAAGTAATTATCTATACCGATGAAAAAGGCTGTGTTTTAACCCAGACCACGGGGAGTTATTCGGAGGACGGAGCTTCCGAAAAGGAGTTTCAGGTGGCAACAAGATTACATGATGTTATCAAGGAAACGCTCAGAAATGACTATAACGGCGTGAATCTTTTTTCTGAAAACGTTGCGCCTCGCGCACATAACACAAATTAATCTGTAAATATCACTGAGGTAATTTAATTATGACGACTGAAAATAAAGTTAAGCAATATACAAAAAATAAAGTGCAGGAAGGCTACTGGGTTGATGCCCGTGGTGTGATGACGCCTGAAAGTCTTATCAAAGATATTGACCGAGACCGTGAGCAGTTGGTCGGTGAGCTTGTGGAGATGGTGATTGCTGCCTCCGCCTCACTGCGTGAACTGAAACTGCGTGCGTTTGGTGATATTCAGGCATTTATTGACCTGTCAGCGGAGAAATACGGCGCTGTGAAAGGCGGCAAAAAAGGCAATATCACGCTTTACAGCTTTGACGGGCGTTACAAGATTCAGCGCGCCATGCAGGACCGTATCGCGCTTGATGAACGCATTCAGACCGCGAAGGCACTGATTGATGACTGCCTGGCTGACTGGACGGAAGGAGCGCGCCCTGAAATTAAAGCCATCATCAGTGAGGCATTCAGCACGGACAAGGAAGGCAACATTAACACCGGGCGCGTTCTGGCTCTGCGTCGTCTCGATATTACGGAGGAACGCTGGGATAACGCCATGAAACTGATTGGTGAAGCCGTCCAGGTGGTTGGCAGCAGAAGCTATATCCGCGTGTATGAGCGCGTCGGTGATTCTGCTGAATACCGCGCAATCCCGCTTGATATTGCAGGGGTTTAACATGCATCAGGATATCAAAGAGTACAGAGCCGGAAATAGTTGCGCGGCGTATTCGCTGGGCGCGTCCAGAGCAGAACAACGCGGCGATTATGCCGAGGCTGAAAAGCTGTGGCGTAAGGCAGCGCAAAGCCCGTGTAGCACCCTGCGCCGCATCTGGGCTGAACATCGTGCGGAGTTCTGCGCTAACGCTCACCTGAAGGGCTGGAGGCCACGCCATGAATGCGAAGAACTTTAATAAGCAGTATCCGGTAGGGACTAGCTTCATGCACACTGCACATCCGGCGTTGCGTGGCGGTCGTGTGGTGAAAACCGTTTCACCTGCCAGAGATTTTAAATGTGGTTGTGTGGTTGAAATTAATGTCGAGCCTTATTTCGTAAAAGTCGAAACACTGAAAGCACCGCATTAATTTAATTTGTTTTTAATTGTTATTTAAAACAGGCGTAAACCCGCCGGGGCTGGCTTACGCCTGAATCTGGAGAAATGAAAATGAGTGTTACCGTTATCAATGAAATGCTTGGGCGTACATTTAAAGAAGTAGTTAAGAATGAAAACGATGAACTTGTTTTTCGTGGTGATTATTCCCGGGGAGTATGGGGAACCGTGTTTACATTTTTCCACTTTCAGGAAGGCTGCGAAAAAGTCTGGATTGAGGACATCGTCGGAGACCTTGACGACCTGAAAGATGAACCGCTGACAGAGGCTGAAGTGGTTACCGAAGAATGTGATGTCGGGGAAGGTCATCAGACATGGAGTTTCTTTAAGTTCGGCACATCAAAAGGCTGTGTAGTCGTCAGATGGTGCGGTGAGAGCGAGGGCTTTTATTCTGAGTGCGTTTCACTGAAGCGGGAATTAACTGACGTCTTCGATTTTTAACTCTGACTTCGTTTTTTTATGGCGCAGGTAAACAGGTCTGCGCCTGAATTAAGGGGATTTGTATATGAAAGATAAAGTCTGGGAATTTATTGTTACTCCTGAAGGTTTTGCTGTCCGTTCATCTGGGAAGTTAACCAATGTAACGTTATGGGCGTCATCATTGCTGGGCCATCTGGGTGCACCTGGCGATTTTATGTATGTGGTACTTGATGCGCAGATTGCCGGGAATGCTATGGCCAGTAAGGGGGCTTATATTCAGGGGGATTTGTTCGCCATGATGGCGAATGACACAGCCGCGCTGTATATCGCCACACGGAACATACTGACAAGAATATCCATGATGTCTGACTGTAAGGATATGGTAGACCTTGCATACATCCTTGAAGATGATTTGCTCACTATTTCAGGCGTGCAGGAATCCCTCCCGCGTCAGCTGCGGTTTATTGACCTGATGGAGTCATATAAAGATAAGCCTGATTTTTTTCAGATTCGATTCAGCGGGATGGAACTGCTGGATGAATATTATCCGCTGGATTCGATTGCCCGTGATGTGAAGGCGTTCGTAAAGTCTGTTGACCGTCATTACCGGAAAGCTGAACGTCGTAGTTAATAAGTCTGTTTTTAATTTTATTTGTATATGGCGTAAACCCGCCAGGGCTGGCTTACGCCTGAATCTGAGGAAGTTTATTTATGAATATCGCCAAGCAAAAAAAATTCGCCCGCGAAATTAATCTGACAATCGTTTGTTTTAATCGTCTTGCGACCAGTTTTCAATCGACAGCAGATGTTCATCCAGCGCCGCAGCCAGAACGAACTCCCCACGTTCCTGAAGGCCGTGCTGGAAGTTGCGTAATTCAGAATCCAGGGCGCTGAGGTTCAGGCGACCATGAAAGATAAATACATTGCCAAAATCAAAAAACTGTTACGCCTTGCCAGAGGAACATCAAGCCCGGAAGAAGCCGCTAACGCTATTGCAAAAGCCCAGGCTTATATGCGCCAGCATGGTATCAGCGAAAACGACGCGGAATTGTTCGACATTCAGGAAGCTGCCAGCGCGGGTGCGCCGAGCGATGCCAGTACGCCGCCGCGTTATATGCACATCCTGTGTGACCTGGTATGTAAAGCCTTCGGTGTCGAGTGTTACATCTCCGGTGAGTACCGGGCTTCTGGTTCACTCAAACGTTACGTTCGTTTTTATGGCCCTGACAGCCGCCCGGAAATTGCGGCCTACGCGTTTGATGTGCTTTCCCGTCAGATGATGGCAGAGCGCAAGAAATATCAGGATAAACACTGCAAACGTTGCGGTCCGTCCACGCGGGTGGCCCGTGGCGACCAGTTCTGCGAAGGCTGGGTCTTTGGTGCCCGTGATGTCATTGCGGTGTATGACGTCTCCCCGGAAGAAAAAAGCCGCCTTGAGCTTTACAGAAAGAACCTGCACAGCACTAAAGGGCTGCGCGACGGGGATATGCGCACAGCTAAAGCGTGCAGGGGTGCAGAGTTTGCTGCTACAGCCGGTTTTATCGCCGGGAAAAACGCCAGACTGCATCAGGGAGTTAATGGTCAGAACAACAGGCCGCTGGCACTGGGGAGGGGATAACGATGGCTTTTAAACTTCTCAGTGTTACCGAAGCAATATACCAGCCGCCCGGAGAACGCCACGAATACAGGATGAATGACGACAGCGCGGCGGTTGAGTTCCCTAAATATCCGGAGGCTTCCCGGTGGCGGTTCTATGACAGTGCGGGACGCCGGATTATTAAAAGAACCGTGCACAACGCCATGAAAGCCGCTGTAGAACGTCACAAAAGAAGGTTTAACTGCAAATGAATATTGAATTTTATGACTACGGAGTCACCGCAAAAATCATTGTTACCTGCTGGTTCTGGGAGTTCCGTCGCTATTGCCGGGTTGTGGATGCGGCGCTGTTTGTTGCTCCTGAAGTGCGCCATGAGAGCGGTGGCGGTCTTTTAATGAGAACCGTCATCACCGGTAAAACGGTCCCGATGTTACGGGCGTTTAAAGTGGCAAAACAGGAGGCTGCACAATGAGTAACGAGCACATCCATCATTATCAGCGTGATGGGTCAATTTTCATATGCCAGCGTTGCGGCACAGCAAAGCATCGTAATGGTAAATACTGGTGGGCCGGTCGCTATTCAGAATCTGAACCACCATGTGGTGATGATGTTGTGGGGCAGGATGCGTGGTTTGAAACTGCAAAAAGCGAGGAAGGATGAGATGAAAAACCGTAAGGCAAGACTGCTGATAGCAAAGCCAGGGCAGCGTATCCGTATCTCAAACAGGCTTGTTATTTACTATAGATATCTGGGTTTTAGGGGGTGCTCCTCTATTCGTTTTTACGGTGTCTGGCGGAGCAGAAGTGCGGCGCAAAACCGCTGGAAAAATCACAGCATGTAAAGGAGATACCAGGTGAAGAAGATGATTTTTGTGGCGGCATTGCTGACCGTTACCCAACAGGCACAGGCTTCAGCAGTTATTGTGGCATCTACCGCCGCGACAACGGCTGCTGTAGCTGCTGCGAACTCTGCGAATATCGCAAGCCAACAGGAGCGGGGCGCTGCTAACGCATCAGCCAGTGCTCTCCCGATTTCTGTTAAGGGCAGTAAGCAAAATCTGGGGTTCATAACGTGCGGTAAGCGTTCTTATGAAGCTGTAGGCTCACTGGGATGTACGGTATATGGCGATAGTGAGAGCAGAGAAATTCCATGGAAAACGTGGCCCGGATACGTTCTTGGCTCGAAGCTCCCGGCCAGTTATGAGGTAAACGCCGTGTCGTTTGACCACTATAACGGTGTGGCAACTGTCTATTTCACATACTGAGTCCCGGCATGAAATTTTCTGAATCTCGGAGTAACAACCTGATGAAAACTATCACTGTAACGCTTGAAATCGACGTTCCTGATAACGCAACGGACAATGATATTGCTGATTTTGTCGATGTCGAGTATGGGGAGTGCGGAAAAATGGCACTTGATAACCCATGCCGGACGGAGGGAACGGAAATACTCGATGCCAGATGGGAACATGGACCTGATTACGCGGGGTGAAAAGATGAGATGGGTTGACATTTTTATTATCGCTCTGATTGCTACGGGTATTGCGCTTTGTGTGACAACTAACAAGGCTTCTGATGATGCGAAAAATGGGCATTGCGTGGTAAAGAGAAATTTCATCAAAACCATTACGCATTGTGATGATGGAAGTGCCACCATGACCGACGGAGATAAGTTTATTTATTGCTCTGCGGGGAAAAATGGCACGCCATCCTGTCATGAAGTGACGCTCGGTGATGGTGATAAATAATTCACCGCATTGAGCAAATAACAATTAAGCGCAGACCAAAACATATGTTTTGGTCTGCCAAAAGTAGTGTTTTGGTCATTATGAAGATTGAACAAATCGGAATAGCTGCCTTCAGGCAGCAGGCTGAAAGCGGTGGCGTGGATGAGTTCGTCGTGCAGCGGTTCGGTGGTGTGTATCACCTCTTTGCTGTGAATCGTCGCGCCGGGGTGTCCTATTTTCTACAGGAACGCCGTGGCGATTACAAGACGTGGCTGTCTCTTGATCGTGCCGCCACGTTCCTGTCAGGAATTGGCGTTTCACGTTTTACCGTGCGTTTTGAGGATAACAAACATGCTGAAAAAGATGATCGGGGCCATTAAAGCCGGTCAGGCGTATCTGGGGTGGGATGATGCCCTTTATCGCCAGACACTGGCCCGCCTGACAGGTAAAACCAGCACCACACGTTGCAATCTTGATGAACTGCGCATCATCCGGGAATACATGCACGAACAGGGATTTCCGCGCAAGGCACCCGCCGGTAAAGGTCGCCGCCCCCGTGTTGCAATGAGCAGAAAATCAGTATTATCCAAAATTGAAGCGTTGCTGGCTGATGCCGGTCGTTCCTGGGCGTATGCGGAAGGACTGGCATCTCACATGTATAAGCAACATGTGATCGAATGGCTGACAGATGATCAACTGTTCGGGGTGATGGTGGCGCTGACAAAAGACGCCAGAAAACGAGCCAGAGCAGCACGTAAACAATAAAGAATCAGCCTCTGCCTTGCAGGGGCTTTTTTTGTGGTCTGTACAGGCGATCATGTATGGCTATAATAACAGTAAGTTACTACCGGAGACGCCATCATGCAGACCTTCAGTGAAACAGATCTTCGCGATGCGCAGGCACTGTTGCCTGATTCCGTGCAGCAACTGATTAGCGTGATTGGCTTCCCCGCCCTGACCCGGTTAATCCGTTCTTTTGGTGGCGTGACGTTAAGCGGTAAAACCGGCGCACACGCCGAACGAACCGGCGGTGTCCATGCCCTGTTACATGATGTGCTGACCGAAGACGAAATCAACAAACTGATCCGCTTTCTTGGCGGTGCGCCGTTTTACATTCCCCGTTGCGATCATGCGTTACGTGCCCTGCGTAACACCCGTTTTATGGCTGATTTACAGCAGCATGTAAAAGACGGATGCTCACACCGGCAGGCGCTGGCACTGCTCTGTCCCCGTTACGGCATTTCAGACCGGTACGCATGGCAGCTGATACACCGACGACAAAAACAGACTTCGCTGAAAAGCCCCACCCAGGTGGGGCTTTTTGATTAATGAGACTCAGAAAAAAGGAGACACGAAATGATGAGTTCTGACACCAATATCGACTACGCAGCACTCGGTGAATATACCGCATTTTCAGACAAGGCCCGGGATGCAGCCCGTCGCCGACATGCTGAGATGTGTAATTTATCCAGTTATCTGGCGAGACAGGCCCAAAGCCCGGAGTCAGAAACGAATCATAATGAAGTGCTGTCAGCCGTAAACAGGATGCTGGACGCAGAACGGGAAATGCGTAAAGCCGTGGAAAGAGCTAACCTGCTTGCGCAGGCGTGTTATAAGCCACCATTAAAACTCGCTTCCCTTTAACCCATCCAGCTAATCAACCTGCTGGGGGTGCTGAACACCCCCAGCAGTACCCACCACACCAGACCGTTTACCCTGTCCACTCAGACCACAAGGCACCTTAAGGGATAGCGCCCTGCAAAAGGCTTTTGTGCCTTTGACAGGGTGTTATTTACGGGCCGTCAGTGGCTCAGATTTACAGGAGAAACTCATGTCTGAACCCTTATCAGGCGGCGGAGCTGTGGCAGTCACCATCGGTGGTGCCAGTGTGTTTGGCCTTCTCACCAATACCGATTTCGGGGTCGTGGTGGGCGCGTTTGCCGGGGCGCTTTTTGTTGTCACGCAGCAGAAAGAAATCCCGGTATGGCGAATGGCTATTCACCTGCTCGTCGCGTTTGTGGTTGGCGTTCTGGGGGCTGGCGTGGCTGCGTCACTGATGCAGTGGTTGACCCACTACAACGACAAGCCGCTCGATGCATTGTGTGCGGTCGGTGTCTCGGCGTTATCCATCAAGATACTGACCTTTCTTTATCAACAGGAAATTTCATCGCTGTTCGGCCTGTTTTCCAGACTGCGCGGCGGAGGGGGTGGAAATGGAAAGTAGCCTTGCCGGTATCGTGAACGTCTGGCTGTGCCTCGCCATTGTGCTGGGGTTGTTTGTGTATCGCCGCCACGGTGCGGCGCATAAACCGATGATTACCTGGCTGGCGTACTGGCTGATGCTCGGTTACATCATCATCCCGTTCCGCTGGCTGTCCGGTACATACACGCACTCCAGCTGGCTGGTTGTGGCGCTGAATCTGGTTTTCTGTGCGCTTATCGTGTGGGCGCACGGGAATTTGTCAAAAATCCTTTCGTTACTGAGGCATCCACATGAAATCAAAAGATAAAATTTTTGATGAAGTCCTGGGCAAAGAAGGCGGTTACGTCAATCACCCGGATGATAAGGGTGGTCCGACCAAATGGGGCATTACGGAAAAAGTCGCCCGTGCCCACGGATACCGTGGCGATATGCGCGATTTAACCCGCGAACAGGCGCTGGACATCCTTGAAGCCGATTACTGGTATGGCCCGCGATTTGACCAGGTCGCCGCATTATCCCCTGATATTGCCGCAGAGTTGTGTGATACCGGTGTGAATATGGGGCCAACCGTGGCGTCCAGAATGCTTCAGCGCTGGCTGAATGTGTTCAATCTGCGCGGCAGGCTGTACCCGGATATGGACGCAGACGGACGCATCGGGCCTCGTACCATCAGTGCATTGCGTGCCTTCCTGAATAATCGCGGTCAGGACGGTGAACGGGTGATGCTGACAGCCCTGAACTGCACGCAGGGTGACCGCTATCTGGAACTGGCAGAGAAACGCGAGGCTAACGAATCGTTTGTTTATGGCTGGCTGAAGGAGCGCGTGGCGGTATGACGCGTCAGCACTGGACACACAGAACGCCACGTAAAGCCGCGCGCTGTGTTCTGGCCCTGTTTCTGGTGATGTTGCTTCCGGTGGGATGCACGGACATTAACAGAGCGGGCCAGCTGTTTGACGCGGCGGCACAGGTCTGCCGGATTATTGACGGCATCCGGCAGTGTTCATCACAGAACTGATTTTTTGAAGGTCTGACACAGTGAGCATTATCAGATTTACAGAATGCGCAGGCTCAGGGAGCACCAGCGCTGTCATGGTAGTCGCTGAACGCATCACCCATTTTTACCGTCAGTGTGGTGCATATGGTGGCACGATCATTGAGCTGGATACCGGGAAAAACGTGTATGTTCTTGAAAATCCCGACGAAGTTAAATGCCTGATTGAACAGGCTCAGAAGGACACTTAATGGCGTGGTCACAGGATATCAGGGACAAAGTCCGTAACGGGTACATCTTTGACCAGCTTCCGCTGGATATCGTCGCCATGAAGTACGCCGTGCCGCACGACACAGCGCGGCGCTGGAAAACGCAGGCGATGAAGAACGGCGACGACTGGGACAAGCTGCGGGCCGCGCACGCGCTCGCCGGTGACGGGCTGGAAAGTGTCGCCCGCACCGTGCTTATCAGTCTGGTGGTGAAGTGTCAGACGACGCTTGAACGGCTGAACCAGAACCCGGACATCCCGCCGCAGGAGTCCGTCGAACTGCTGGCGAGTCTGTCTGACAGTCTCAGTAAGGCGGTGGCCAGCAGTAAAAAAATCCTGCCGGAAACCGACCGGCTCGCCACGGCACTGGAAGTGGTGCAGCGGCTCGGCGCGTTCATCAAGGAGCGTCACCCGGCACAGTATGCCCCGTTTCTTGAGGTGCTCGAAGGCTTCGCTAAAGAGCTTGAGGATAATTTCAGTTAACCACAGCGGCCCGGTTTTCCGGGCCGTCTGATATTTGTATACCAGGTGTGACGTGGCAAAACGTAAACTTTCCATTAAAGAGTTTCAGAAAAGCTTACAGGAGTACATCGCCAACCTCCGCCAGACCATTGAGGCTGAATGTCTGGGGTTCGATGTTAACCCGCAGGCCACACAGGCCCGCCGGGCGGCAGTCTGCGACCCGGTGACGGGCTACGATTATTTTGTCGAAAACTATTTCCCGCACTACGTCCGCAACCCGGCAAAAAGTGAGCTGCATAAATACCTGTTCAGCCGTCTGCCACAGGTTGTGGCAAGCCCGGACCCGGAGAACGACGCCATCGCCGCGCCCCGTGGTGAAGCAAAATCCACGCTGGTGACTCAGCTGTTTACCCTGTGGACCATTATCCGGGGTATTAAGCATTATCCGGTCATCATTATGGACAGTATCGACCAGGCTTATCCGATGCTGGAAGCCATCAAGGCTGAACTGGAATTTAACCCCCGTTTAAAAAACGATTTCCCGGAGGTGTGCGGACAGGGGCGCGTCTGGCGTATGGGGACCATCGTCACGGCCAACAATATCAAGGTGACCGTTGCCGGTAGTGGTAAAAAACTGCGTGGTCTGCGCCACGGTCCGTACCGTCCTGACCTGGTCATCCTCGACGACATCGAGAACGACGAGATGGTGCGTAACCCGGAGCAGCGCGACAAGCTGCACGACTGGCTCACCAAAACCGTGATGCCGCTGGGCGAGGCTGGCGGTAAAACCGATATTATTTATATCGGGACCATCCTGCATTACGACTCCGTACTCTCGCGCACGCTCAATAACCCGATGTGGAAAACGGCCCGCTTTAAGGCCGTCATTCAGTGGCCTGCCAATATGAAACTGTGGGACGAGTGGGAAGAACTCATCCGCAACAAACAGCCGGAAGCGGCGGAGGCACTTTACCGACAGAACGAAGCCGACATGCTCGCCGGGTCGGTGGTGTCATGGGCGGCGCGTCCCCTGCTGGCGCTGATGAAAATCCGTGTCCGTGACGGTCACGACACCTTTGATTCTGAATACCAGAACGACCCGGTCAGCGGTGAAGACGCGCTGTTTGCGGGCTGCATTAAGTTCTGGGTTAACCGTCTTGATGAATGGGTGTTCTACGGCGCTGTTGACCCCAGCCTCGGGAAGAAGAATAAAAACCGCGACCCGTCGGCCATTCTCGTGGGGGGCTTTAACCGTTTTACCGGCATTCTGGATGTGGTTGAAGCCGATATCCGCCGACGTCTGCCAAATAAACTTATCGAAGACGTGATTAAGTATCAGCGGGAATACCACTGCCTGTGCTGGTCGTTTGAGTCCGTCCAGTTTCAGGAGTTTCTGCGTACCGTGCTGGTTGAGCGTTCGGCGGCGCTGGGCGTGCCGGTTCCGGCGCTGCCGGTCATCCCGCTGGAGGATAAGGCGCTGCGTATTGAGTCCCTTCAGCCGCATATGGCCAACGGCCTGATCCGCATCAGTCCGGCACATCAGACGCTGATTGACCAGCTGCGCCACTACCCCAAAGCCGACCACGATGATGGCCCGGACTGTCTGCACATGCTGTGGACGCTGGCGGTATCGCGCAGCGCAAAATTTCAGATTCACACCCCACGCAGCAGCGGGCGTGACCGTGGCGGGCGTTTTGGTTCAGGAGGATGGTAATTAATGGCACAGCTTGTTGATATTTACGGACGCCCGCTGAAACGTGAGGCACTCAAAACCACGCAGTCGGTCAGAGTGGCGGAACGGCTGCGCATTTATCCCGACCACCCGTCCCGTGGTCTGAACATCAGAAAACTGCCGCGCATTCTGGAAGCTGCCGAACGCGGTTATCTTCCGGCGCAGGCGATGCTGTTTGCGGATATGGAAGAACGTGATGGCCATCTGTTCGCCGAGATGGAAAAGCGCAAAAAAGCGTTGCTGACGCTGGACTGGTCGGTGGAGCCGCCCCGCAATGCCTCGAAGGCAGAAAAGGAGCTGGCCGCCGCCGTGGATGAATGGCTGCACGGTATCCCGGACATGGAGGACATCATCCTCAACGGGATGAGCAGTGTCGGTTACGGCTTCAGCTGTCAGGAAATCAGCTGGGCGTTCGTGGATAAAACGTGGCTACCGGATGCGGTGACGCTGCGTCCGCATAACTGGTTCATTACCCTGCCGGAACACAATGACGAACTCCGGCTGGATGACGGCAATCGTGGGGAAGATGGTAAAGACGGTTCCGCGCTGTGGCCGTTCGGCTGGCTGGTTCACCGTTACAACGCCCGGTCGGGGTTCCTGGGGTCATCCGGTCTGTTCCGCGTACTGGTCTGGCCGTATCTGTTCAAAAACTTTGCGCTGCGTGATATGGCGGAGTTTCTGGAGATTTACGGCCTTCCGGCGCGCATTGCCTACTATGCACAGGGCACCAGTGACGCGGACCGTGACAGGATTCTTGACGCCCTGGTCAATCTGGGCCATGAAGCGGTGGCAGCCCTGCCGCAGGGTAACGAGATTGAATTCAAGGAGGCCGCGTCCGGCGGGCCGGAGGCGTTCATGTCGATGGTGGAATGGGCAGAGCGTACCACCTCAAAAGTGATTCTGGGCAGTACGCTGACCAGCCAGGCCGACGGTAAAACCTCCACCAACGCGCTGGGCAATGTGCATAACGAGGTCCGGCACGACATTCTGGCTGCCGATGCGCGCCAGCTGTCCGGCATGTTCAGCAGCCTGATACAGATGATGGCCAGCCTGAACGGCTGGCAGGATGTCCCGCCACGCCGTCTTCCGCGACTGGTGTTTGATGTGCAGCAGGAAGCCGACATTAAGGGTGTGGCAGAAGCCGTCAACGTGTTGCTCAACAGTGTGGGAATGAAGGATATCCCGGCGTCGTGGGTGCGCAAAAAAACCGGCATCCCCACCCCGAAAGACGGCGAAGAGGTACTGGTGCCGGTGGCACAGCGTCTCCCTGTGCAGGCGGGCCTCAGCCAGCTGCGTGAGCGGCTGAATGTTGCCGCGCTCAGTCAGCAAGACAACGGGGAGGACGACCCGGCACAGCGCGCCATCGACCGTGCAGAACTTCCGGCAGAGGCCATCGCGCAGGGGATGAACGAACTGGTGGCCCCACTGGTGCAGGCCATACAGGAAGGCCGGGATGCAGACGAGGCCATGAACGTACTGGCGGAAGCATGGCCGGAGCTGCCGGATGACACGCTGCGGCAGTTGCTGACACAGGCATTCTTTGTGGCGGATATCTGGGGGCGACTGAATGCCGACAACTGACGATGTTGACCTGGGTTATGCGTACACCCTGAAACCGGAAGAAGCGATTAAGTATTTCGAAAGCAAGGGGTACGTTATTGGCTTCCGCTGGCACGATGTGAAGGACATCGCCAACGCCCGGGCGTTCACGGTGGCGGGCGTGCTGAAACTGGATGTTCTGAAGGATGTCCGTGATGGCCTGACGGCTGCACTGGCTGACGGCGGGACGTTCCGGGAGTTTGCTGCACAACTGGAACCACTGCTGGAATCAAAAGGCTGGCTGGGTAAAAAACTGATTGTGGACGAGGATACCGGCGAACTGCACGGCAGACAGCTGACGCCGCGCCGGTTGCGCACGATATTTGATACCAATATTCAGTCGTCATACAACGCCGGACGTTATCAGCAGCAGATGGCGAACGTGGCTGACCGGCCTTATTTTGAGCGCGTGGCGGTGATGGACCTTCACACACGCCCGAAACACGCCGCCCTGAACGGTTTTACCGCCCGGGCGGATGATCCGGTCTGGGAGTATTTCTACGCGCCGGACGGATACGGATGCCGCTGCCGTATCCGGGCGCGTTCGGCGTCGGATGTGGAGAAATATGGCCTGACGGTACAGAGCAGCGAGGGGCGACTGGCTGAGGTTGAGCAGGAATATGGCCAGCCGGGCCAGACCATCAGAACAATGGGGCTGAAGATGCCGGACGGTTCCGTGTATACCGCCGACCCGGGCTTCGGATTTAATCCCGGTCGGGTGGCATGGCAGCCGGAACTGGAAAAATATGATTACCGCAGTGCCCGCCAGTATGTCACCGGCACTCTGACCGGGCCGGATTTTGCCCGGGGACTGGCAAACGTCAGCGAACTGGATGCACGCCAGCGATATCCGCTGGCCATCCGGTCACCGGAACAGGTCGCTGCCACGGGCGCTGCACGGCAGACGGTAAACCTTACGGCTGACGTCATGAAGCGCCTCAGTGCAGCAGACACGCCCCCGACCGCCGCCGACTATGTGCTGATGCAGCAGACCATCGAACGGGCGGAGCATGTCACGCAGGACGGCAACGCGTGGCGGTATGCGTTACAGTCGGGCGACCGCTGGTCAGTGGCGACGGTTGAGGATGACGCGCTGACAGACTGGGTTATGCAGGACACCCCGGAGGCATCATGAGCAACGGTAAACTGGATATTAAGATTGATTTAAGCGCGTATAACACCACGCTGGGTAACCTGATTCGTTCCGTGAAGGACCGGCGCGACCTGATGACGGCGCTTGCGGGTTCCATGCTGGATGCGGTTGAAACTAACTTTGAACAACAGGGGCGCCCGAAATGGATGGGCTGGAGTCCGGCTTATGCGAAGCGACGCGGCCCCGGGCAAATCCTTCAGAAGTCCGGGCGACTGGCTGCCAGTATCCGCTCTGCGGTTAACAATAACGAGGCCACGGTCGGGACAAACGTTCGTTATGCCCGTATCCACAACGAAGGCGGCGAAATACGCCATCAGGCACGGACGCAGAACCTGTATTTTAAACAGTACAAAAACGGCAGCGTCAGCAGCCGTTTTGTGAAAAAGCGCAACAGTAATTTTGTGCAGAGCGCAACGGTCGGAGCGTATACAGTCAACATGCCCGCGCGTCCCTTCCTTCAGCTTGTGCAGGACGACATCGACGAGCTGGAGAACACCGCAAACCGCTATTTTGCGCGGGTGATTGACTGAATGGCCACAAACGCGCTGTAATCGCCTGTGACAACATAAACGCCTCACGGATGAGGCATTACAGCACTGCACCCCGTAAATGCTGTCAGAATCGTTTTTAAAAGGGTTTTAAAAACGGTTTTATTTCCCCTTTTATCCTTTCGCGTTATGGCAGGGTGCTGAACACCCTCCACAGTACCCCGTGCTCCCCTTCCGTCATCATGCCGCGTATGAAGATGAACATTGCGGCATTAAGCCTCGAAATCACCAAAGCAACCCACAGCGAAATCCAGCTGTTTCCGGCAGGCGAGTTCAGTGCGGTGGATGGTCGCCCACATACCGATGAAGTCGAAAGCGGTAAATGGGTGCTGACTGCCGAACTGGCCGCGCAGCTTGTCGCACAGGTGGCAGCCCGTACCACGCCTTTTGTCATTGATTACGAACATCAGACGCTGCGCGCCGTAAACAACGGCAAGCCCGCCCCGGCGGCGGGCTGGTTCAGCCAGGTGGAATGGCGTGAAGGTGTGGGCCTGTATGCCACCGGTGTGGAGTGGACGGAGAACGCGGCGGCCATGATTGCCGCCGGTGAGTACAAATTTATTTCCCCTGTTTTTGCCTACAACAAGCGCGGCGAAGTGCTGGAGCTGTTACATGCTGCGCTGACCAATACCCCGGCGCTGGACGGTATGGACGCGGTCATGCTGGCTGCGGCCAGTCGTCTGGCGAGTCTGTCAACTGAAACGGAGACCACAACGGTGGATGAAGAACTGTTAAACAATTTGCTTTCCGACCTGCGCTGGATGCTTAACCTCCCGGTTACCTCAACGGCGGAAGATATCAAAAACGAGCTGCAAAAGGTCGTTGACATGATTTCGAACGGTCAGGGAACGGCGGCGGCATCCGTCAGCCTGCTGGCCCTGCTGAATCAGAAAGACGAGCAAATCGCCAGCCTGTCAGCAAATGCCTATGACCCGACGAAGCATATCCCTCTGACGGCATATGAAGAACTTCAGGGACGTTATGCCGTACTGGCGCAACAGTCCGGTGAAGCCGAAGCCGGGGCACTGATTCAGGCGGCGCTGTCTGACGGGCGACTGCTTCCGACGCTGGAAGACTGGGCGAAAGATTACGCCCGTCGCGATATCAACGGTTTTAAAACCTGGCTGGATAAAACCACCCCGCTTGCCGCACTCAGCAGCACCCAGACCGGCGGCAAACCACCCAAAACGCCGTCACCGGCCCCGGCGCAGATTAAAACCGGCGATGACGTCGATGTCGATATCGCCATTTGTTCAATGATGGGCGTTGATCCAGAGGATGTCGCCCGTTACGCAGGAGACAAGTAAATGGATCGCAATACCCCCTACCGTGACGGCGAACTGAACCCGGTGCCGGTTGCCGCTGCGACCGAAATTTTTGGCGGTCATATGGTGGCCGTTAACGCCTCCGGTTATGCCGTTCCGGCCAGTGCCACGGCCTCACAGATTACGCTGGGCGTGTCTGATGGCTGGGTGGATAACAGCAAGGGCAGCGATGGCGACGCCACCGTTCTGGTGCGTTGCGGCAAAGCCTTTCTGATGGCGAACAGCACCTCAGATCCGGTCACGCAATCGCAGGTCGGCAAGCTGTGCTACGTGGAAGACAGCGTGACCGTGGCAAAAACCGACAACAGCAGCGCCCGCCCTGTCGCCGGGAAAGTAATCGGCATCGGTGACGATGGCGTCTGGGTTCATTTCAGTTAAGGAGCGAAACGTGTTAGTTAACGCTAAAAACCTCAACCAGATTTTTATCAATCTGAAGACCACCTATCAGAAAGCCTTCGACCAGACCCCCACTGACTGGCAAAAAGTGGCAATGGAAGTGCCATCAGGCAGCAAGGAGAACGACTACAGCTGGTTGAGTCGTTTCCCGAAAATGCGCGAGTGGGTCGGTGATAAAAACGTTAAATCTCTGGAAGCCTTCAACTACACCATCCGCAACAAGGACTGGGAAGCCACGGTTGAAGTCGATCGTAACGACATCGAGGACGACCAGATTATGGGCTATGCCCTTCAGGCCAGAGACGCGGGCCAGTCAGCGGCAGAACTCCCGGCAGATATTGTGGCGTCCCTTATCAATAACGGTTTTACCAGTCCCTGTTACGACGGCCAGATGTTCTTTGATACCGACCACCTGGTCGCCGGTAAATCGGTGTCCAACAAAGGCACTAAAAAACTCAAAGTGGGGTCGCTTGCTGAAGCGAAAGCCTCCTACGGTGCTGCCCGTACGGCCATGCGCAGTCTGAAAGATGACGAAGGCGCGTCTCTCAGAATCCGCCCGAATCTGCTGGTTGTGCCACCGGCGCTGGAGGATGACGCGAACTACCTGATGACCGCCGAGAAGTTCCCGGACGGCACACCGAACCCGTACCGCAATACCGCCGAAGTACTGGTGATGCCGGAGCTGACATCGGATTCTGCGTGGTTCCTGTTCGACACCTCCCGCTCGGTCAAGCCGCTGATCTTCCAGCAGCGTAAGAAACCGGTTTTTGTGGAGCAGACGGACTACAACAGCGACAACGTATTCATGCGTAAGAAGTTTCGGTTTGGTGCCGAAGCGCGCTGTAACGGCGGTTACGGCTTCTGGCAGATGGCATTTGGTTCTGATGGTACGACGGAGTAATGCATGGAAAAGGTGATTGAAATTACCGCCCGCCGTGAGGGTTTTCGCCGCTGCGGTGTGGCACACAGCGCAACCACGAAGGAATGGCCTGCGGATGCGTTCACCCCGGAACAGCTGGCGGTGCTGAAGGCTGACCCCATGCTGATTGTGGTGGAGCGCGATAAAGCATCCGGCCAGAACGACGCGGCCCGGGGGGATGAACTGGCCGCACAGCTGGATGCCGAGCGTCAGAAAGTCAGCGAACTGACGGCGCAACTGGAAGAAGAACGCCAGAAAGTCAGTGAGCTGACTGCACAGCTGAACGCCGCACAGAAAACACAAAAAGCGGACAAAAAGGAGAAGTAACCCATGTCTTACGCCACACCGGAACAGTTCATCAGGGCGTTCAGTGAACGCGAGGCGCGCACACTGACGGATGAAGACATGACGGGATTCATCGACGAAGAAAAGCTGGTCTCCGCGCTTGCGCGCGCCAGTGCCCAGATTGATGGCTATCTGGTGGGGCGTTACCGGACCCCGTGGCCTGACAGCCCGGGGATTCTGGTGGGTTACTGCTGCGATATCTCCCGCTATCACCTGGCGACCGATTACCGTATCAGCTCAGAAGAAATTCAGATGCGCTACCGGGACGCCATCCGCTTTCTGGAGAAAGTCGCAGCAGGACTAATCAACCTTGGACGGGATACGTCCGGCAGTGTGATCCAGTCATCGTCACAGGTGCGTATCCGCTCCGGGTCCCGTCAGTTCGGGCGTGAGTCCACGCGGGGAGGTGCATTCTGATTACTGAAATTGAACGGGCGCTGGTTGAGCGTCTGCGTTGTGGTCTGGGTGAAATGGTGCGGGAAGTCCGCACCTATGCCGGTGAACTGGATGAAGATCCGGGCCGGATTGTTCGCAGCCTTCCGGCAGCCTGGGTGACGTTCGGCGGCATCGTGAAAACCGAACGTTATTCCACGTCACGCCGGAAATACATTGCCACCGGACGCTTTGTGGTTGTGGTGGGTGATTACAACACCCGCAGCGAACAGAGCGCCAGACAGGGAGGCACCGTCCGGGATGAGGTCGGTACAAACCTGCTGGTTGAATCCGTCCGTCGCCTGCTGACCGGTCAGGATTTGGGGCTGGAGATTGATTATTTCGAACCCGGGCGGGTCAGGACGCTGTTTAACACCGGCGTGGCAGAGCGGGCAATGTCCGTGTTTGCCTGTGAGTTCGATACCCGCTGGGTGGAGCACGCGCTGGAGAACGGCAAATGGCCGGAGCGCGGCGCAGAAGCGGACCGTCTCTTCAACCGCTACCACGGCAGGCTGTCAGACCCTGACCCGGATTTACTGCGAATTGGTACGCAATACGGCGCAGATATCTGTGGTCTGGATGAATTAAGAGAGCAACAGCATGAACAAAATGAAGGTTAAGGCGGCTCCCGGGATGAAGTTCCCGATGGAGGATAACGCCCGGAAATACATCACCACGGAAGCGGTGACCGTTGAGAACACCGCTTATTACCGGCGCGCCGTTCAGGACGGTGACCTGATTCTGGTGAAGGATGAGCCTGAAACCACCGTGACGGCTGAACAGGACGCCGTGCAGGTAAAAGCGAAGGCGAAGAGAGAGAAACAGGTGGATTCCGATGAGTGAAATTCAGTTTGACACCATTTCGGGCGGCATCCGTAAGCCCGGTGTGCATTTTGAGTTTAATACCCGACTGGCCGTTAACACGCTGCCGGGTAATGAACAGCGTGTTCTGGTGATTGGTCCGATGCTGTCAGGCGGCACCGCCACGCCCCTGAATGCCGTCTCCGTGTATTCCGAAGACGAAGCGGATTTGTATTTCGGGGCCGGTTCGCTGGCCGCTGCAATGGCGCGCGCGGCCATTAATGCCAACAGCTATCTGCAACTGGATGTTATCGGTATTGCAGACAGTGGCGCAGGAAAGGCGGCAACCGGCGCAGTTACCGTCAGTGGCACGGCAACCAGCAGCGGCACGCTGTCGGTATGGGTTGCCGGTGAGCAGGTCACGGTGGATGTGGAAACCGGTGATGAACCGTCGAAAATCATTCCGGCACTGGTGGAAGCAATGACGCAGACGCCATCGCTTCTGGTCACGGGGGAATACAAATCGGAAGCCTCTCAGCTGACGGTGACCACCCGGACCAAAGGGGCCTGGGGGAATGATATCACCCTGTCAGCGTCCACCACGGCAGGCGGTCTGACCGTGAGCACCACGCCGATGGCGAACGGCGAAATGGACCCGGATATTCAGCCTGCACTGGATGCGGTCTTTGCTGCCGGTCACAACATTCTGATTTGTCCGTTCAGTACCGCGCCAGCCCTTGCGGCCCTGAAGCAGCATCTGGAGAAAACCGGGAACGCGATGGAACAGCGCGGCGCGATTGGCTGTGCGGGCTGGACGGGCAGTCTCGGAAACGGGATCACCCTGGCAGCCGGTGTGAACAGCGGGCGCGTGTCCGTCCCCTGGTATCGCGGCTCCGTGAAGCTGCCAGCGGTGCTGGCCGCTATCTACGGCGCTGTGATGGCGGGCGAGGAAGACCCGGCGCGTCCGCTGAACTCGCTGGCGCTGCCCGGGCTGGATGTGGTCGCCATGTCACAGCGTGAAAGCCGTAACGAGCAGGAAAACGCCCTGCATAACGGCCTGACGCCGGTTGAGGTTGGCCCGGGTAACACGGTGCAGATTGTGCGTGCGGTCAGTACGTACACGGTTAACGCACAGGGCGTGACTGACGTCTCGTTACTGGATATCACGTCCATCAGAACGCTGGACTACACCCGCAAGGCGTGCCGCGAACGCATCAGCCTTCGCTTCCCGCGCGAAAAACTCAGCACCCGCACTATCGCCAAAGTGGAAAGCGAACTGTATGACGTGCTGATCAAGCTGGAGGAAGCGGAGATTCTGGAGAACGTGGAAGCGAACAAGGCAAAGCTGCGCGTTCAGCGAAACGGGAAAGATGCAAACCGTCTCGACTGCGTGGTTCCGGCGGATGTGGTTAACGGCCTGCATGTGTTTGCCGGTCGCATCGACATGATTTTGTAAGGAGCGCGGTAAATGTCTCTGCATGAATACATTGGCTCGATTGTGCTGGAGGTGGACAGCCAGGAAATCGAGATCACCGACCTTGATGTTCAGATCAACACCGGGCGAAAACTGGTCAAGACCATGAACAAAACCGGCAGGGCCAAAGGCTTTGCCCGGGGCATTGGCACCTACGAACTGTCCGTTTCGGCGGTGATCCCTGATACCAACGAGCCGGACTGGGAAAACCTTGAAGGTGTGAAAATCTCGTTGTATCCGCTCAGTAAAAGCGGCAAACGCACCTCCTATCTGGACTGCTTCACAACCGAAGTGGGTGAGAAATACACCGTCGATAATGAAGCGAAAATTGATATCAAACTGGCTGCACTCAGGAAGGTGACAGGATGACTTTGATTAATACACAGACTGGCGAACTGTCTGATGGCGTGGTGTTTAACGGCACCGTTCATAAAAACTTTGAGCTGCGTCTGCCGGTCATGCGTGATAACGGGCAGGCACTGGAAGAAACTGAAGAACGCTTTCAGACGGTGGATGGCTTCGCGGCGGATTATTACTTCCGCTGTGCGGTGATGGCGGCAACGCTGGTCCGTCTGGGGGATATTCCGCAGGAAGAACTGACGGCGGAGCTGTTACACGACAACATGACGCCGGACGATTTTAATATTCTGCTGGCATCACGCAACGTCCTGAAGGTAAAGCGGAACGGCGGGAATCCCGGCTCGCCGGACTCCGGCTCGCAGTCCTCATCCTCGGGCGCTACGGAATAACCGAAGAGCAAATCATGACCATGAGCCGTCCCGAGCTGGACGGCTGGCTTGCCGCCGTTGACAGGCTGAACGGCGGCTCAGGAAGGAAGGACACCTCACAGACCACCCGCCAGTCATTTAAATCCCTCAGAAAGAAACGCAGAAAAGGTAAGCAGAAAAATGGCCGGTAATTTCAAAGTTGGCATGACCCTGACTGCGAAGGACGAAGCCTCGCAGGTTCTGGAAAAGGGACAAAAACAGGTTATCAAAGCCACCGAAGGTGTAACAAAGGCGACACGGAAGGCAGGCGCAGAGCAGAAGCGTACCGAGCAGGAAAGCGTTAACAGCACGAAAAAGGCGGCAAAAGAGATACAGCGTGCCGCCCGTGCCCGGGAAACGCTCGGTATTCGTGCAGAACGTGAAATCCGGCGTGAAATTTATCAGACGGTTGCCAGCTATAACCGTCTGGCCCGCGCCGGTTTTGAATCTGCGCAGGAGCAGGAGCGCGCCATGCAGGCCACCCGGGAAAAAGCCCGGGCACTCAAGCGTGAACTGGATGGCGTCACTCAGGCTCAGATGAAGATGGCGAAAACGCCTGTTATCCCTGAACGGGGGCGTTTTGCCCGTGCGGCTGCATTTGGCGGGAATGCCGTGACAATAGGCGGCGGAATTATGGCAGGGGCCGCCATTATGACGCAACCAGTCAGAAATCAAATGAGTTATGAACGTCAGCTCAGCATGATGGCGAACACGGCGTTCAGTGATGGTGGTCTGGAAGGCAGGCAGTTTGGGCGTGAAAAGCTGAAAAACAGTATCCGCGCGGCGGTAACGTATGGTGGCGGAACGAAAGAGGATGCAGCTGAAGCAATGAATGAGATGTTGGCCAGCGGCGCTTTTTCCTGGGATACCGCGAATAATCTCTTACCGCAGATTATGAAATTTGCTACTGCATCCGGTGCATCCCCACGCGATCTGGTCACTATGGCGGCCAAAGCTAAGCAAACATTTGGACTGACAGACAACGATCTTCCGGCCATGTTTAATATGGCTATTGCAGCCGGTAAAGCCGGTAATTTTGAGCTACGGGATATGGCGGAGCATCTTGGACCTCAGATGGCGTTAGCTGGTAACGCCGGAATGAAAGGACTGGATGGATTCCAGAAATTACTGGCATTTAATGAGGTCGCAGGTATTGCCGCAGGCAGCAGCAGTGAGGCAGGTAATAACGTTGTAAACCTGTTGGCCAAACTTTTCAGTAGTGAATCAGCAACAAGGGCGAAAAGCATCACGATTGATGGCAAGGGTATTGATTTACCCGGTACATTGACCCGAGCTATGGAAAACGGCATTGATCCGATAGAGGCATTTTCACGCCTTGCTGATAAAGTCGCCGCGAACAACAAACAATATCAGGAGCTTCAGAAGCGCCTGGCAGCAACAAAAGACAAAGGCCAGCAGGACAAAATTCTGGAGTCTATGGCGAAAATTCTTGAGGGGTTCGGTGTTGGTGAGCTTGTCGGTGATATGCAGGCACTGAAGGCAATCCTGGCTTACAGGAATAACCCGGAATACCGAAAGCAGGTCGAAGCTGAAATCAGTCAGCAACGCACCCTGCCAGAAGGTCAGCGCGCCGGAGATCTGGATTTTAAATTCATGTCAGGCACGAATGATTTTAAAACCGAACAGGCTAAAAACACGCTTGAATTTTCACAAATGGACAGCATGAAAAAGCTGGCTGATGCGTCCGGTACTGTGGCCGATGCCATAAGCTGGGCGGGTGAAAAATTTCCGGGGCTGACCACAGCAGTGGTGGGTGCCACGACAGCCATTGAAGCGATGACCGCAGCGGCTCTGACATGGGCCGGGATCAAAATCCTGACCGGGGGTAAACCCGGTGGCAAGGCTGGCGAGGTTGTCGGTGATGTAATTGAAAACACGGTCAAAAAAGGCAAAGGATTTAAATTCCCCGGCATTGCCGGTAGCCTGCTTTCTTTCGGTGGCACCGTTACGGCACTGGCCACTGCAACCAGCCCGGAAGAAGACGCCGCCGTCGAAGGAAGCGAGGAGCGCTGGAAAAATATACGGACTAAATATCCTCAGTGGCTGATTGATGCTGCCCGTGAAAAATATCAGCCGTGGTGGCAGTTTGGCGAAGGTTACTCAACAGAAAACGAGAAATGGATCCAGCAGTATCTTGACGAACTGAAAAAAACCGGGGTTATCGCCGGTGATTCTCTGCCAACACCAGAACAAGTCCGACAGCAAGCCGGAATGGCAGCGTCTGAAACAGCATCAAAGCAACCCGGACGCATCACCCAGCCGGAATACCTCACGCACTGGGGACCACCTGCCAGCCCCATTAATTTCACCACACAACTGGTGCTCGATGGTCAGGTCGTGGCGGAGGCAGTGAACAAATACAACCTTCAGGACGGCAACAGAGGCACGGGAGGAACTTACTGATGGGCTGGGCTGAAAACCTGCAAAACGCCTCCTTTCGTGGCGTGCAGTTTGATGTACTGAACACGGACGAACAAATCAGCCGCGACCATGCGGTCTATGAATACCCGTTTGTTGACGGGGCGGATTTGCACGACCTCGGACGCAAGGCGCGACCGTTCCGCATGACGGCGTTCCTGTGGGGGGAGTATTACGAATATAAACTTGAAAAGCTGATCGCCGCCCTGGACGAAGGCGGCGATGGTGAGCTGATTCACCCGGTTTACGGCTCCGTACCGTCGGTGATTGTGACCGGCTACAGCATCCGCCATGACGCAGAAAGCCCGGACAGCTGCACCATCGACATGAGTTTTCTGGAGAACCGCACCGGCAGCGCGTTGTTCAGCACCCCGTTACCGGAGTTGTTTGCACAGCAGTTATTTGAAGAACTGGATAAGTTACTGGCACAGTTAAGCGAATTATTTGACGCTGTTACAGCCCCTTTAAAGACCATTAACAGCGTGATTAAAAAAATCCAGACAGTGCGCGCCACACTGGTAAATACCCTGCTGACGTTCAAAAGCGATTTTCTCTCATCCATCGACAATATGATGTCGCTGGCCAGCGAACCCGGGAAATTTATTGGCGGGCTGGCAGAGGTGCTGGAAATCCACACGTCAGATGTCGGGCACGCGGTGCCGGTGCTGGAACGTACTGATTCCGCCACCACGACCGGACTGACCGGAGAAGACAGCGTCGCCAGTTCTGCGACAGTGATGACCTGCTGGAATGAGGTGATGGCAGATATGGATGAGCTGGTCGCGCTGCCGGTCGCACTGGTCAGCGGTGATAAAACGCCGTCTGTGGCACTTCCGCCGGATGCGTCCGTGGAAGACGTACAGGACGTGAAAGCGGCTTATGCGGTTCTGGCGGCCTCAGAGCTGGCCAGCGTGGCGACGGCGATACTGTCCGATGAAGCCCAGTCAGAACAGCTTATACCGGCGGATATCGGGCGACTGGTCGGGGATGTGCGCACCCGCTTACAGGCCGCCATCACGCTGTTCCGTGAACGCTATGAAGGCGAACGCGAACGGATAACCGAAACCGCATCACCGCTGGGGCTGATGTACCCGGAAATCATTCAGAGCATGAAGAACGTGGCGGCATCCGTGCAGGATGTCGGCCTGCTGGTGCTTTCACGCCGCCCACCGCTGACGCAGAAACAGGTACAGGCGGACAGCTGTCTGCTGTTGCTGGCGTGGCAGTGGTACGGCGATTACAGCCGTGCGGCAGAGCTGCAACGTCTGAACCCGCAGCTGCGCGACCCGAACAACATAACCGCCGGGATGATGATTAATGCCTACGCAAAATAACGACGACAAAATCAGTCTGGTCATTGCCGGAAGGTCGCATTCTGACTGGAGCAGTTACCGTATTGACAGTGATTTCCTGAAAGCTGCCGACGGCTGGCAGCTTCAGTTGGGACTGCCTGAAAAGGTGTTCCCGGCGGATATCGTCCGGGGTGCGCCAGTCCGGTTGCAGGTGGGAGACGAAACGGTGCTCAGTGGTCGCGTGGACAGCGTGCGCCGCAGTGTATCCCGTCAGAGCTGCACGCTGACGCTGTCCGGGCGTGATGATGCCGCCATTCTGGTGGACTGTGCCGCGCCGGTGTTCAGCGCCAACCAGCTGACACTGGACGAGGTCATCGACAGGATAGTCAGACCGCTGGGGATACAGCGCATTCGTATTCAGGCGTCCGGTGTGTCACGTAATGACAAGGTCGTTATAGAGCCGGGGATGCGTGCGTGGGATGCACTGGCTAAAGCTGCCGCCGGTCGCGGCTTATGGCCGTGGTTTGAGCCTGACGGGACGCTGGTTGTGGGTGGCCCTGACTACACCACCACGCCGGTGGATACGCTGATTCTGAAGCTGGACGGCACCGGGAACAACGTGATGGAGCTGGATGATACCCGGTCCATTAACGGCTGCTTCTCCGAACTTACAGTGCTGGCACAGAGCCACGCCCGCCGCGCAGACAGCAAAAAGCAGCTGGCCACAGTGCCACTGGATATCTGGAACGAGGACGGCAGCGTGCGCACATTATCCGGGCGGGACGGCGGTAATACGGACAATGGCCAGACAGGCATTCATAACATGAAAGCTGTGGCCACCGACCCCACCGTGGATTATTACCGCCCGCAGATTATCACTCAGGGTGACACCAGCAACCTGGAGCAGGTGAACTGGCGCGCCAAAAAAATGATGAGTGATGCCCGTCTGTCGGGGCTGGATATCGTCGCACTGGTTGCAGGTCATCGCACGGCGGACGGTGTCCTGTGGCAGCCCGGCCAGCGTGTGCGGATTGTCAGCGAACCCCACGGCATCGACGCCATCTTTTTCCTGATGGGGCGTGAGTTCAGCGGAGGCCGTAACGGGAAGACAACCCGGCTCCGCTTTAAGGAGGACGGCGTGTGGATACCTGACGCCTTCCCGCGCGAGAAGAAACGCCATCACCGCAGGGGCAAAAAGAAAAAAGAGGTCGCCATTGTTAAGGTCTGGGAGAAATGATGTGGGACAAGATTAATCAGCGCATACAGCAGGCGCTGTCCGCCGTTCGCCAGGCATTCAGGGTGGTGACCGGTACGGTGGACAGTTCGACCAAAGTACAGTTGCTTCAGTTGAACGGGCTGGCAGGCGAACAGCTGGACGGTGCGGAGTATTTTCAGCATTACGGCCTCACCACATCCCCGCCGCCCGGCTCAATGGGTATTGCCGTTCCGCTGAACGGCAATACCTCCCATACCGTCGTCGTGGCCACAGAGCACGGCGCATATCGCCTGACGGAACTGAAACCCGGCGAGGTGGCCCTGTATACCGACGAAGGCGCAAAAATCGTACTGAAGCGCGGGCGGATTATTGAAACAGAATGTGACGTTTACCGGGTGAAATGCAAACGCTATGAGGTTGAGGCAGAGGAGAACGCCGCATTCACGACACCGTTACTGACGGCCAGCGATAAGCTGACGGTGGAAGGTAAAATCACCGGCAACGGTGGCATGGCCATCAGTGGGGGCAAGGAATACGCCGCCACTTTTGAAGGCAACATCAACCATGTAGGTGGTGTGCTTACCTCCGTTGACGTCACCATTAATGGCGTTAAAATCGGAACACACAAACACCCAACCCCACACGGCATGTCTGACACGCCGGTTAATTAAGTGCTGAACACCCTCACCTGATTCTGACCTGTCCATGCTGCCAGACTGGCGGCATGGACCAGACGATTTCACCTGCAACCGGCGACTACGAACGCCGCCGGATTTACACACTCCATAACGCGGTTTATCTGCGACTGGCGACACCGCTTGGCAGTTACTGGGCGGATGCGTCGCTGGGGTCACGCCTGCACGAGCTGAAGCGGGAAAAAGACGTTCCCCGTGTTCACAGACTGGCGGCGCAGTATGCCAGCCAGGCACTTCAGCCACTGCTCAATGACGGGCGGGCAAAATCCATTACCGTTGACACGAAAGCGGGCCAGCGCGGCTGGCTGTTGCTGTTAATCACCGTCACGGATAACGCGGGCACACCGCAGACGTTTGAACACCCTGTGAGGATTATGTAATGCCGTTTCCTGTTCCGGGCGTTGCTGAAAACACAGAACGCCAGCTACGTGATATCGCTAACGCCCTGCCGGGAGAAACCATAGACACCGGCGCTGACAGCGATTACCGCATTCGTGCAAATGCCGTATCCGGCGTGGCTGACGGGCTTTATATGCATCAGGGGTGGATACTCCGTCAGGTGTTTCCTGACACGGCAGACCCTGAATATCTGGAGCTGCACTGTCGCACGCGCAATGTTTTTCGTAAAAAAGCAACAGCCTCATCCGGTCCGGTAGTGATTACCGGCACACCCGGTAAGACGCTGCCAGCCGGTGCGGAAATTCGTGGTGAAGGTGTCAGCGTGGCCACCACAGCAGACTGCACCATCGGTGATGAAGGCAGCGCGGAGGTGACGGTAAAAAGCACCGCCACGGGGGCACAGACGAATGCATCCACGACGCAGACGGCAACGCTGGTCAGCCCGCCGGAAGGCATCAACAGCACGGTGACGATTAAATCCCTGACCGGCGGAACGGACAGGGAAAGCGACGCCGACCTGCTGGCGCGTTATCTGGATATTCTGCGCAGGCCGCCCGCTGGCGGTAACAAATATGATTACAAACGCTGGGCGCTGGAAGTGGATGGCGTTACGTCTGCGTATGTGGAGCCGTTGCGTCGTGGACTGGGGACGGTTGATGTGGCCATTACGTCAGCTAATGATCTTCCCTCTCAGGAACTGATTAATGCCGTGCTGGCACATATTGAGGAAGTCCGCCCGGTTACAGCGAAGGACACGATGGTACTGGCCCCGACGAAAAAAGCCGTTGATTTCGTTGTCCGGGTAAAAACCAGCGGCCTGACCGTTGAGCAGATAAAACCGCAGATAACTGACGTTATCACGGATTTTATGAACCGACTGGAGCCGGGGCAAGAATTAATTATTTCACAACTGGAAACCCAGATTTCACTCATTTCCGGCGTGAGTGACCGGCGAATCGTTACGCCTGCAGACAACGTAAAAGCCATTATTAACGCGTCAACGTGGGAATGGCTGCGCCCGGGAAATATTGATATTCAGTCTTTTCCGCGTGAGGGGTGATTCATGAATATGGTCGATTTATTTCGCGCCATGCTGCCGCCTGTCAGTTATGACCCGAACGGGAATTATATTTCTGCAGAGCTGGCAGCCGAGGCTGACGTCATGGAGGCCGTGAAGGCATCAGCGGCGAGCGTTCTGGCACAAATCACCCCGTTGCAGGCATCGATGACGCTGTCCGACTGGGAGCGCGTGTACGGTGTTGTCCCCCGTGAAGGTGCCACACAACAGGAGCGGCGGCAGAATATCCTGGTAAAAATGGCAGCCACAGGCGGGCTGTCAATCCCTTACTTTAAGAGCCTTGCCGCCAGCCTGGGCTATACCATCACCATTACGGAGCCGCGACCATTCCGGGTGGGGATAAACCGCTGCGGCGACCGTCTGCTGATACCGGAAATCCGCTGGGCATGGCAGGTCAATGTTATCGGAACAAAAACGCCGGTCTACCGTTTCAGAACGGGGGCATCGGCAACCGGCGAGCCGCTGACGGCCTTTGGTGAATCCATTTTAGAAAACACATTTAAAGACCTTAAACCGGCTTTTACAGACTGTTATTTCACGTATGAGGATAAGCAGTAATGCAGAATTTAATGCCTCCGGTGAATACGCCGGATCAATTGTTTCATGATGGTGACCCGACTCAGGGAATTGAGGGAACCATCGTTTACGCTGAATATATGAATAATCATCAGGCAGCAACGCGCGATTTGCAGCAGGAGGTGATTAACGTCCTTAAAGAGGCCGGTGTAAACCCGGACCCGAAAAAACAGAATCAACTGGTTGAGGCGCTGGCTTTATATGTCGGGAAAAAAGTTCCTGACGCATCATTAACGAAGAAAGGCATCGTTCAGCTCAGTAGCGCAACAGACAGTGACTCAGAAGAGCTGGCAGCCACGCCAAAGGCAATAAAGGCGTTAGCAGAAAAAATTACAGAGTTACAGAGCACTGCTTTACCGGTCGGGACACCAATCCCGTGGCCATCTGATTCTGTGCCATCCGGTTATGCCTTAATGCAGGGGCAAAGTTTTGATAAAGGCTCTTACCCTAAACTTGCGGCTGCCTATCCGTCCGGGGTTATTCCTGATATGCGCGGCTGGACAATTAAGGGTAAGCCTGCCAGTGGGCGTGCCGTATTGTCTCAGGAACAGGATGGCATCAAGTCGCACACCCACAGTGCCAGCGCATCAAATACTGACCTCGGTACTAAAACGACCAGCTCATTTGATTACGGCACGAAGACAGTCAGCACGTTTAACCACGGCACAAAATCAACGAACAATACGGGAAATCATACACATACCGTTGGCTTTGCTGTGAGCGTGCAATCAGGCGGTGCAGATTATGGTGTTCCCCGAAGTGATAAAGGTGCTACGACTACAAGTGCATCAGGCAATCATGCACATACAGTCGACATTGGGGCACATAACCACACCGTAGGTATTGGTGCCCATGCACACACTGTGGCATTGGGTGCGCACGGACATACCATCACGGTTAACGCTACTGGTAATGCGGAAAACACCGTAAAAAACATTGCATATAACTATATTGTGAGGCTGGCATAATGACTTTCAAAATGAGTGCAGAAGCACAAACCATTCGTGTATTTAATTATCTCGATGGCACAAATGAATTTATTGGCGAAAGCGACGCATATATTCCACCTCATACAGGTCTGCCAGCTAATTCAACAGATATTGCGCCTCCTGATATTCCGGCGGGTTTTGCTGCCGTGTTTAATGCTGATGAAATGAAATGGCATCTGATGGAAGACCACCGAGGGAAAACGGTTTATTCAACAGAAACCGGAGTAGCTGTAACAGTGTCTGAACTGGGAAGCCTTCCTGAAAATGTGACTTCTGTTTCTCCTGATGGCGAATACCAACGCTGGAATGGCAGTCAGTGGGTGACAGATGAAGAAGCCAGGCGTAATGCGCTGATAAATCAGGCGGCAGAGAAGAAAGCGGGTCTGCTTAAACAGATGGGAGAGCAAATCGCCGTTTTACAGGATGCCGTTGATTTTGGTGAAGCGACGCCAGAAGAACAGGAACAGCTGACAGCCCTCAGGAAATTACGAATAAAGTTAAATCGCATTCAACCGGAAAACGCGCCAGATATTGACTGGTCAGACTTTGAATAAATCAGACAGCCGCCCGCAGGCGGCTTTTTATCATTCAGAGGTTTTATGTCTGTATTAATCTCAGGCGCGCTTATTAATGGCGCTGGCGTTCCGATGGCGGAATGCAAAATTTATTTAGATGCACTGGTTAATACCAGTGAGGTGGTCACTGAATCATTCGCGATTATTGAAACCGATGCGGCGGGACAGTATGCATTTGAAGCGCAAAAAGGCAAATACACCGTACACATCAAGCAAAAGAACGGCCCCAAGTGCTGCGTGGGTGATATCGCTGTATACGATGACTCAAAGCCCGGCACACTGAATGATTTTCTGACCGCCCCCGATGAAGGCGACCTCAAACCCGACGTGGTGAAACGCTTCGAGGAAATGGTGGCGCAGGCGCAGCAGAGCGCGGAAGCGGCAGCGGAAAGCGAACGACAGGCCGGGCAACATGTCGCTGATGTGCAACAAATTAAGAGCGACTGCCAGACGCTGGCAGATAATGTTCAGCAGAATGCAGAAACTGTAGCAGCCAGCAAACAGCGCGTTGAACAGCTGGCCTCAGAAGTTGAGCTGAACGCCGGGCAGGTACAGGAGGGGGTGCAGAGTGTTACAGATGCAGTAAAGCAGGCTAAACAGGCAGCAGATGATTCTGCATCCAGCGCAGAGGAATCAAAAAACAATGCAGATAACGCCGCCCTGAGCGAGCAGGATGCAAAAAGCCACGCGGATAGTGCAGCAGAAATCGCACAGCAAACCGCACAGGACGCAGAAGCCACCACAACAGCCCGTGATGATGCGGAACGTTTTGCGAATGAGGCAGAAAACAGTGCACAGACATCAGGGGTGGCGCGGGATGAATCGGTTGATGCAGCCGAACGCGCCAGCCAGTATAAGGAAGCTGCGTCTTCGGCTGCGACCAGTGCAGAAAATGCGGCAAATGTTGCGCTGGGCCATGAAAATAACGCTGCCGAATATGCCCGGCAGGCGAAGGTCAGCCAGGATGCGAGCGCAGGCAATGCGCAGGAAGCGAAACAGCACAGGGACGAGGCGCAACGGATAGTTGATGACCTGAAGGGAACCAATGCCACCACGACAGAAAAAGGCCTGGTACAGCTCTGTAGTGACACTGACAACGCCAGCGAAGAGCTGGCAGCCACGGCAAAAGCCGTCAAAACCGTCATGGACGAGACGAAAACAAAAGCGCCACTGGACAGCCCGGCGTTCACAGGTACGCCAACCACACCAACACCACCGGATGATGCTGCCGGTCTGGAAACAGCGAATGCTGCTTTTGTCCGCAAACTGCTCGCTGCGCTGGTTGGCTCGTCACCGGAAGCCCTCGACACGCTGAACGAGCTGGCAGCGGCGCTGGGTAATGACCCGAACTTTGCGACAACGGTCACTAATGCACTGGCAGGTAAACAGCCGCTTAATGACGTGTTAACGGCTGTCAGCCAGATAACACCGGAAGAAAACACGCTGCCTTATTTCAGTGCAGGGGGCCGGATTTTACTGGCAGAGTTGTCAGAAAAAGCCCGCGCATTACTGGCACTGGACACAACAGAAGCCATGCGCACGGAGCTTGAGCTGAAAGCGGCTGCGACAATGGAACCCCAGAGCGATATCCGCGACCGCACGCCGGGCAGGCTGGCACTGCCTGGTGCCTTTGGTTTTGGTTATGCGTTCAGCCAGTCCGAACGTCTTGATTTTAATTCCGATGAAAAATTCCTGGAGTGGGTAACGAGCGCCACTGACGGGCGTTATTTGGTTTATTCGTACAATTCAAATTTATTTCCGGACAGCGATTCTTTTATGGGGATTGTTGACGTGGTGCTTTTTCCGACCGGGGGCAGTAGCAGTAATCCGGCAGAAACCAACAAGGGATTGTTTTTTTACAGCAGATATCAATCAAATTCTGAACAGGCTGTTTTTTACGCACAGTACAGCTCTGCATATGTTGACGGGGTGGTGACATGGGGGCTGACATCAGTCAGAAATCTGTCTCTGACGCCAAAGATGTTAAGCGAGTATCTGTCGTCCACGGCAGGGGCGGGAACTTATTTTCAGTACCCGGGTATTGGCGTTCCGGTGCTTGCCGTTTATCGCGGAACAACTTCCGGGGATAAAGAAATCAAAATTGGTCTTGGTGATGTGGTGACGGGTTCGCGTCTGGGGGCCGTAAATATTAAGTGCGCAGCACCTACGGGGATAGGGTCGTACGGCTCAACGCCACAGGTTGGGGCTACCGGGTACACATTTCCTGGGCGTTATATGGCGTTATCCGGTGCAAGAGATTCTTACGGTAATGAAGCCCGTATTTGCCTGTTTGTGCGCATCGAGTAACGAGGAAATAAAACATGAAAATCAGAGCAGTAAAAGGCATCAGAAACGCGCATTATCTTGAAAATGGCGCGGTTGACTGCGAGGTGTTATTTGAAGGTGAAACGGAATTCGTCCCGTATACCGCCATGCAGGATGATACTGCGCCGACAGGCCAGCGCATCTGGGAAGAGTTACAGAGCGGCAAATGGGGTGAAATCGCCCCGTTTACAGTCACACCTGAACTTATCGCAGCGGCAAAAGATGCCAAAAAGCGGGAAATCGAGGCGTGGCGAACAAAACAGGAAGCACTGCCGTTCACGTTCGAATGGAACGGTCGTACCTGGAATGCTGGCCCCGACTCAATGGCCCGTCTTTATCCTGTGGTAATGGCTGCGAAATCTGACACGGCGCGGGACGTTATGGCGTGGGGTGACGCCGATAATCAACAGGTGAAACTGTCGATGCCGGAACTGGAAGAACTGGCAGCAGCAATGGCGCAGGCGCAGGTCGATCGCAACGACGAGATTTATCAACGTCAGCGGGAGATGAAAGAGAGGTTGAGCAACCTGGATGATTTACGCTCAATCCGAGCGATGGCGACCAGTAGTAATTAGCGGTCAATTCTGGACTTTTTGGGCGCACCTGAACCATCCAGAATTGCGCGTCAATCAGTCCAGAAAAAAACGCGAAGTTACAAATGACCCGATGATGATTATGTGTCTGATGGCGCTGGCATTCTTCGGTAACGGTTTTGCTTCGATTACCTGGTCGCTGGTCTCTTCTTTGGCACCGATGCGCCTGATTGGTTTAACCGGCGGGGTGTTTAACTTCGCCGGTGGTTTGGGGGGTATCACCGTTCCGCTGGTGGTGGGTTACCTGGCGCAGGGTTACGGTTTTGCACCTGCACTGGTTTATATCTCCGCCGTCGCGTTGATTGGCGCGCTCTCTTACATCCTGCTGGTAGGCGATGTTAATCTCTCAACTGTGGAATATGTGCAATGCCACTGCGCATAATCCACTTTCTTAAGGCCGGTGCGGTCAGGCATCGGCTTTTCAGGATCTTGCCGTAGAGTTTTAAACGCAGTTTGCGGGTGGCGTGCCAGTAAGCGGCATTGATTTTCTCCGGCTGCTTCAGTAGCACCGAACGCAGTATTTCCGCGCTATCCAGCGCATAGCTAATCCCCTCCAGCGAGCTGGCACTGATAAATCCCGCTGCTTCGCCAATAAGAAAAGCATTGTCCTTACCGCAGACAAAATCCTGCCAGCGTGAGGGAAACAACACGGTGCATTTTTCACTTTTCACCGCTTTGCCAAACTGGAACTGAAAGGCGTTCATTTTCTCTTTCAGCGCCGCAAAACGCGCCTGGCCGTCTTTCATCGGATAGGCACCGCCAAAAATAAAATAACCGTCTTTGCTGATACTCCATGAGTAACAGTCAGTTATCGCATTATCAAAGATACAGGAGTAGAACGGCGTCGGATGTTTCTCTGTGAACCACTGCTGGATAGCGACATATTTACGAATCTGATGATCCGGGTAGAGATGTCGCCGCACCATCGAGTTTGCACCATCAGCACCGACCAGATAGCGGGCAGTAATGTGTTGCTCCCAGCCATCGGCGCGAAAAATAACATGCCATTTATCATCCTCACGCCAGATTTTCCGGCACAGGCTGTCGTGGTAAACCTCAACGCTGGTAGGGATCAGCGATTTCATCCACAAGTCGAAGGCATGACGATTAATATTGATATAGCTTCGCTGGTAGTTACGCGTGAGCGATGCTGTGACGTCGACGGTTTTGACGCTGAAAATCTGTGGGTTGGCGATCACATCGACAGGGAGCGTTAGCCCGTCGCGAATAAAAGAACGCTGCGCGTCCGGTGCCAGCAGACCACCGCAAGGTTTGCTGAAACCTTCTGTACCGCACTGGTGCTTTTTATCCAGTGCAATCACCTGCATTTTTCCTGCTAACTGCCGCGCCAGTGCGGAACCCGCCGGGCCGAGGCCGATAATCGCTACGTCAAAATGTTCCATCTTTTTACTCACATTCATCACGATGGCAAAAGACTATTGTCTGAAAGTGAAGTCCTTGTGAAGTATGATGACGGAAACCGTTTTGTATCAGGATCACGCCATGAAACAACTCACCAACGCTTCACGAAACCACCTGCTCACCAATACCAACACCTGGACACCCGATAGCCAGTGGCTGGTATTTGACGTGCGGCCTTCTGGCGCGTCGTTTACCGGTGAGACAATTGAGCGTGTGAATATTCATACCGGCGAGGTTGAAGTTATTTACCGGGCGTCACAGGGTGCACACGTTGGCGTGGTGACCGTTCATCCGAAGCTGGAGAAATATGTCTTCATCCACGGCCCAGAAAATCCTGATGAAACATGGCATTACGATTTCCATCACCGCCGCGGCGTGATTGTTGAAGGCGGAAAGATGAGCAATCTCGATGCCATGGATATTACCGTTCCGTACACTCCTGGGGCGCTACGTGGCGGCAGTCATGTACATGTCTTTAGCCCGAACGGTGAAATGGTGAGTTTTACCTATAACGACCATGTACTACATGAATGCTGCCCGGCGCTGGATTTGCGAAACGTCGGGGTTGCGGCACCGTTTGGCCCGGTTAACGTACACAAACAGCATCCGCGCGAATACAGCGGCAGCCACTGGTGCGTGCTGGTAAGTAAAACCACGCCCACGCCGCAGCCGGGCAGTGATGAAATCAATCGCGCTTATGAAGAGGGATGGGTCGGAAACCACGCGCTGGCGTTTATTGGCGACACACTTTCGCTGAACGGCGAGAAAGTACCGGAGCTGTTTATTGTAGAGCTGCCACAAAATGAAAACGGCTGGAAAGCGGCTGGTGAGGAGCCGTTAAGCGGCACGGAATCAACCCTGCCAGCGCCGCCGCGTGGTGTCGTGCAGCGACGTTTAACCTTTACTCACCATCGTACTTACCCAGGGTTAGTCAACGTTCCACGCCATTGGGTGCGTTGTAACCCACAGGGGACGCAAATCGCGTTTTTAATGCGTGACGATAACGGTATTGTGCAATTGTGGCTTATCTCCCCACAGGGCGGCGAACCGCGCCAGTTAACCGATAACAAAACGGATATTCAGTCAGCGTTTAACTGGCATCCGTCAGGAGAATGGCTGGGTTTTGTGCTGGATAATCGTATTGCCTGTGCACATGCGCAAAGCGGTGAAGTTGAGTATTTAACCGAAAATCACGCCAACCAACCTTCGGCAGACGCCGTGGTCTTCTCGCCAGATGGTCAATGGCTGGCGTGGATGGAAGCTGGCCAGTTGTGGGTCACCGAAACTGGCCACTAATTCAGTTCGTTGGCATTCGGGCTGGTGGAATGACGGCATTGATGGCCTGCGCGTCGGCTTCACTTTTTTCCACGCGTGAGCGCACTGAACTGTCTTTGCGGAATGCATCCCACGGCAGTAAAAGCGTGTCCATAACAGCGGTAAACGGCATATCAAGAATCACCAGTGACTTAGTGCCCCAGTTGGTTTCATTGTCACCAATCATGGTGGCGCTGGCACGGGTGCCAGGGTATGTTCCCTCTTTGCCCCCTGTATGGGACATCACGCTGGAACATCCTGTCATTAACGCCATCCCGCTGCACATTAAGAGTGCTAACAACACATTTCTTATCATAATAAATTCATCAGTTGATCGTTGGTGTTGGCATGATGTGTTATAGCGATCCCTTGCTGAAAATAACATCATCATCATGTCGCACTGTGGCGGCTATCGCACTTTAACGTTTCGTGCTGCCCCTCAGTCTATGCAATAGACCATAAACTGCAAAAAAAAGTCCGTTGGAAAGACTTGAAAAGTGCATATCCAGACCCATTTTTATACCGTAGCCGATGAGAACGCGCCTGATGGGTGTTCTGGCTATCCGACCTGTCCATTGTGGAAGGTCTTACATTCTCGCTGATTTCAGGAGCTATTGATTATGCGTAACTTTGATTTATCCCCGCTTTATCGTTCTGCAATTGGATTTGACCGTTTGTTTAACCACTTAGAAAACAACCAGAGCCAGAGTAATGGTGGCTACCCTCCGTATAACGTTGAACTGGTAGACGAAAACCATTATCGCATTGCTATCGCTGTAGCTGGTTTTGCTGAGAGTGAACTGGAAATTACCGCCCAGGACAATCTGCTGGTGGTGAAAGGTGCTCACGCCGACGAACAAAAAGAGCGCACCTATCTGTACCAGGGCATCGCTGAACGCAACTTCGAACGCAAATTCCAGTTAGCAGAAAACATTCATGTTCGTGGCGCTAACCTGGTGAACGGTCTGCTGTATATCGATCTCGAACGCGTGATTCCGGAAGCGAAAAAACCGCGCCGTATCGAAATCAACTAATTCTCTAAGGCCGCCTGGCGCGGCCTGGCAACTTCATGCTCGCCGTCAGGGAGCATATGCGAATCCTCGGATTTGCAGGTACTTACTCGCTTCTTAGAAGGAGAAATGACTATGCGTAACTTCGATTTATCCCCACTGATGCGTCAATGGATCGGTTTTGACAAACTGGCCAACGCACTGCAAAACGCCGGTGAAAGCCAGAGCTTCCCGCCGTACAACATTGAGAAAAGCGACGATAACCACTACCGCATTACTCTTGCGCTGGCGGGCTTCCGTCAGGAAGATTTAGATATTCAACTGGAAGGTACTCGCCTGAGCGTAAAAGGCACGCCGGAGCAGCCCAAAGAAGAGAAAAAATGGCTGCATCAAGGTCTTATGAATCAGCCTTTTAGCCTAAGTTTTACGCTGGCAGAAAATATGGAAGTCTCTGGTGCAACCTTCGTAAATGGTTTGCTGCATATTGATTTAATTCGTAATGAGCCTGAACCCATCGCAGCGCAGCGTATCGCTATCAGCGAACGTCCCGCGTTAAATAGCTAATTAGCTATTCTTTTTGCCCCGCCAGCCTGGTGGGGCTTTTTTTATTTACCATCTTCAACAATGTGTTAATTTTCGCCAATTTAAGATGTTCCTGCACTCTCTTTCCCGTGATAATGTGCGCCATAAGGCAAATCTGCTTCACCGATTCAGCCATAATCCATAGCAATTAAAATGTTATCTCAAGAGAAATGGACGATGAGTGATATAGCATTAACAGTCAGTATTCTGGCTTTGGTGGCGGTCGTCGGTTTGTTTATCGGCAACGTCAAGTTTCGCGGCGTTGGATTGGGCATTGGCGGCGTACTGTTCGGTGGGATCATCGTCGGCCATTTTGTTTCACAGGCTGGGATGACATTAAGTAGCGACATGCTGCATGTTATCCAGGAATTTGGTCTGATCCTGTTCGTTTACACTATCGGCATTCAAGTGGGGCCGGGATTCTTTGCCTCGTTGCGTGTCTCCGGATTACGCCTTAATTTGTTTGCCGTTTTGGTTGTCATCATCGGTGGCCTGGTCACCGCCATCCTGCATAAATTGTTCGATATCCCACTTCCCGTGGTGCTGGGGATTTTCTCCGGCGCGGTCACCAATACGCCAGCGCTGGGCGCAGGTCAGCAGATCTTACGCGACCTCGGCACACCGATGGAGATGGTTGATCAGATGGGGATGAGCTATGCGATGGCGTATCCATTCGGCATTTGCGGGATTTTGTTCACCATGTGGATACTGCGGGTTATTTTTCGCGTCAATGTTGAGGCGGAAGCCCTGCAGCACGAGTCGACACGAACCAACGGCGGTGCGCTAATCAGGACGATTAATATCCGTGTTGAGAATCCTAATTTGCATAATTTAGCCATTAAAGATGTGCCGATTCTCAATGGCGATAAAGTTATCTGCTCGCGATTGAAACGAGAAGAAACCCTAAAAGTACCTTCGCCAGAGACCATTATTCAGTTGGGAGATTTACTGCATCTGGTGGGGCAGCCTGCGGATTTACATAATGCACAACTGGTGATTGGTCAGGAAGTGGATACTTCGCTGTCGACGAAAGGCACCGATTTGCGTGTCGAACGCGTGGTGGTCACCAATGAAAATGTGCTCGGCAAGCGTATTCGCGACCTGCATTTTAAGGAGCGCTATGATGTCGTCATTTCGCGACTGAATCGTGCCGGGGTTGAACTGGTCGCCAGTGGCGATATTAGCCTGCAATTTGGCGATATCCTCAACCTGGTTGGACGCCCGTCGGCTATTGATGCCGTTGCCAATGTATTAGGTAATGCGCAGCAAAAACTGCAACAGGTTCAGATGTTACCCGTGTTTATTGGTATCGGTCTTGGCGTGTTGTTAGGCTCCATTCCGGTGTTCGTGCCAGGATTCCCGGCGGCGTTGAAGCTGGGGCTGGCGGGTGGTCCGCTGATTATGGCGCTGATCCTTGGACGTATCGGCAGTATCGGTAAGCTGTACTGGTTTATGCCGCCAAGTGCCAACCTGGCACTGCGCGAACTGGGTATCGTACTGTTCCTTTCAGTTGTTGGTCTGAAATCCGGCGGCGATTTTATCCATACATTGGTTAATGGCGAAGGGCTAAGTTGGATAGGCTATGGTGCATTGATTACCGCGATTCCGCTGATCACAGCCGGCATTCTGGCGCGGATGTTAGCCAAAATGAATTATCTCACTATGTGTGGGATGTTGGCGGGTTCAATGACCGATCCACCGGCGCTGGCGTTTGCCAATAATCTTCATCCAACCAGTGGTGCAGCGGCTCTCTCTTACGCCACGGTGTATCCATTAGTCATGTTTTTGCGCATCATCACACCACAGTTACTTGCGGTGCTTTTCTGGGGCATCGGTTAACCCTTTTCCGGGTGGAGTCGCCATAAATGGTACTCCACCCGGTATTCACAGGAGTTTCTGAACATTACTGAGTTACTTAAACCAGTGAACCACCGGTCAGGAAAGAAAAGATCAGGAATATCAGCACAATTCCACAGATGATGCCGATACCAAAAAGCAAGGTATGGAAAGCCAGCGTCCCGCTACCAAAAAACAGTGCACCGCGAATGCTCCAGCGATTTTCTTTACGCATACCAGCAACAAACGCGCAGAGTAGCGCGGCAATGGCCAGGGCGATACCGCCGTGATCGAGGATTTTATCGACATCAACGTCCTCTTTTTTCTGCGTTGTGGTGATTTTTTCGCCTTTTATTCCGGCGAGAAGACCTCTTTTAATTTCCGCCGTTTTTTCTGCAATAACGCTTTCCAGCGTTGGCGGCGGCGTGGAAAAAGGGCCGAATGAAAAGTGGATAATGCCCATTATTAAAGCGATAGCACCGAACAGCATACCCAGTGAACTGATTTTATTTTGCGCTATGATACCCATCTGACCTCCTTGTAGCGGATGGCAAGCATATCAGGAAAGCGCCGGACGACATTCCTAAAAATAGACGAATAAGACATCGCTATTGCGAAACGACTAAGGAGCCACAGTGAAAATTTCCCGACTCGGAGAAGCGCCCGATTACCGTTTTTCTCTGGCTAATGAGCGTACCTTTCTGGCGTGGATCCGAACTGCGCTGGGTTTTCTGGCGGCAGGTGTTGGACTGGATCAGCTTGCACCGGATTTCGCCACGCCGGTCATTCGCGAACTGCTGGCATTGTTGTTGTGTCTGTTTTCCGGCGGGTTAGCGATGTATGGTTACCTGCGCTGGCTACGTAACGAAAAGGCGATGCGTCTGAAAGAAGATTTACCCTACACCAACAGCTTATTAATCATTAGCTTAATATTGATGATTGTGGCGGTGATCGTTATGGGACTGGTACTGTATGCCGGATAGCCGCAAAGCCAGACGGATTGCCGACCCGGGTCTTCAGCCGGAACGCACATCGCTGGCATGGTTTCGCACCATGCTGGGTTACGGTGCGTTGATGGCGTTGGCAATCAAACACAACTGGCATCAGTCAGGCACATTGTTCTGGATTTCTATTGGCATCCTTTCCTTTGTGGCATTGATCCTCTGGCGCTATACCCGCAATCGCAATTTAATGGATGTCACTAATAGCGATTTTTCCCAATTTTACGTAATCCGTGACAAATTTATGATCTCCCTCGCGGTGTTATCTCTTGCAATACTGTTTGCTGTAACGCATATACATCAAATTATCGTATTAATTGAGAGAATCACATGACAGGAAGTCAGGTTAGAAATGCTGAAGAGGACAGGCACAAATTGGTTATAGAGTATAAAGACGCTCTGCAACCTGCCGATTTTTATCAAAATTTCAAACAGCGAGGCATCCGCTCCGTGCAACTTATTCCCCACATTGAATTTGATGACCGGGGCGAGCTGACGGCAGCTTCGATGACAGAGGAGCTGTGGGGGCAATTTTTAATTGCCCTGTTCGAGTGTTGGGTGCGGGCAGATATCAGTCGTATATCAATTGAGCTTTTCGACGCCACCCTGCAAAAATGGTGCAGGAGCGAAAAACTGCAACCCCGGCGAGGCTGTCAGGGATGTGACTGGCATCGTCTTTGCCCACAAGCATGGGATGATCAGCCGGACGACGTGCTTTGTGCTGGCTATCAAGCTTTTTATTCCCACTCGGCACCGTACATGCGGGTGATGCGCGACTTGATAAAGCAGCATCGTTCTCCCATGGAGTTGATGACGATGCTGCGGTGATGCGAGCTTAAACGGCCTGCCCCTGGTGTGATATCCGCGTTGCCAGCGGCAGCCAGCAAAGCACAATCAATAACCCCATTAAGGTCATCAACAGCCCCAGACTTCCCTGGCCGGTTTGCGGCAGCATCGCAGAGAGCGACGCCAGTACGCCGGAACCAATGTTTTGCAGGCCGCCAACCAGTGCGCCAGCAGTACCTGCCAGGAATGGAAACGGCTCCATCGCGCCGCTGGTGGCCAGCGGAAATAGCATTCCGGCACCAAAAAAGAACAGCGCGGCGGGAACGAGTAGTGTCCAGACATTCATCACGCCAAACCAGCCAGGGATCCACATCATCAGTCCTGCCAGCAGGCAACAGATAACTGACTGCCACATTAACGAAGAGAACCGTTTATTCGGGCGTCCGGCAAACCATGCGCCGAAAAATGCCGCCGGGATTGGCAGAATAAATAAAATACTGACCGTCATACTGCTCAGCCCTAATACTGCGCCCATCAACACACCAGAACAGGCTTCGAAAGCGGCAATTCCTGCCAGACCGCCAATAAGCATCAGTAAATAGCAGTTAAAACCGCCGTTACCGAAAAGAGTTTTATAACTGGTCAGTAGGCGCGTGCGTGGCGCATCGACAGGGCGCGTTTCCGGCATCCAGCGCGCCATACTGAACGTCACACCGGCACAGAGCACCAGCAAAAACAGGTAACAGGTCCGCCAGTTCCACATGGTATTCAGCAGACCGCCAATTAATGGCGCAAGCAAAGGGCTGACGAGAATACCCATATTTAACATGCTATTAGCGTGACGTAGCTGTGTCCGTTCATACAGATCACGCGGTAATGTACGCGCCATCACACCACCGACACCGGTTCCCATTCCCTGCATTGCGCTGGCAGTAATTAATACCGTCAGGCTGGAGGTGGTGACCGCCACCAGCGTTGCTAACATAAAAATGGACATTCCGACGAGGATCACCGGGCGGCGACCCACACGGTCGGAAATTGGGCCATAAAACAGTTGTGAGACACCGTAGGTCAGCAGATACGCGCCCATTACGCTCTGCACCGCCCCTTCACGGACGTTGAGATCGCGCGCCATATCGGCAATAGCTGGAATATAAATAGTTTGTGCCATCTGACCGACAGCCACGAGTAATACCAACATCAATAATAAATTGATGTTTCTATGCGTTTTCATTATCACAGATGCTTATATAAGAATATTTAGAATAAGTTGCTACGCATTCCAATAAATGCGGGAGAGGAATCTATCACATTGATAAATGTTAGCCAGATATATATATGGAATGATGAATAACGAAGCGGCAGAATATATAAACAACAGCGGCAATAAATGTTTCCGGAATGGATTGTAGTTTAAATAAATTCTGTAGATACGATGCGTCAGCATCGCATCGACACGAATCTGCCAGCAGAATGTAAAAGATCACCTCCTCAGGAGGTAGTCTTTTACTTCTTACGCTTCAGTACAAAACGTGATCAGTCCCTCATTTTTTCCCTGATGAAAAATTTTCCATTGTCTCTCCTGTAAACCTGTGCTTGTATAAATATTGTTAAACACAAAACAAACAAGGTCCCCAATGACTACTTCCATGCTCAACGCAAAACTACTACCAACTGCGCCATCCGCCGCAGTGGTCGTCGTGCGTGTGGTGGTGGTCGTCGGCAATGCGCCGTAGGGACTGGAACAACACACGATTCCAAAACCCCGCCGGCGCAAACCGGGCGGGGTTTTTCGTTTAAGCACCCCCGGAAAGTCGGCCCAGAAGAAAAGGACTGGAGCATGGCAAGTTCGGGCACAACATCGACACGTAAGCGCTTTACTGGCGCAGAATTTATCGTTTATTTCCTGGAACAACAGGGCATTAAGGTTGTGACGGGGATCCCTGGTGGCTCAATTCTCCCTGTCTATGACGCCTTAAGCCAAAGTACACAAATCCGCCATATTCTGGCCCGTCACGAACAAGGAGCGGGATTTATCGCCCAGGGGATGGCGCGCACCGACGGAAAACCAGCGGTTTGCATGGCCTGCAGTGGGCCGGGAGCGACTAATCTGGTGACTGCCATTGCCGATGCGAGGCTGGACTCCATTCCGCTGATTTGCATCACCGGTCAGGTTCCGGCCTCAATGATTGGCACCGACGCCTTCCAGGAAGTCGATACCTACGGCATCTCTATCCCCATCACCAAACATAACTATCTGGTCAGACATATCGAAGAACTTCCGCAGGTCATGAGTGATGCCTTTCGCATTGCGCAATCAGGCCGCCCTGGCCCGGTGTGGATAGACATTCCTAAGGATGTGCAAACAGCGGTTTTTGAGATTGAAGAACAACCTGCTCCGGTAGAAAAAGCCGCCGCGCCTGCCTTTAGTGAAGAGAGCATTCGTGACGCGGCAGCGATGATTAACGCAGCCAAACGCCCGGTGCTTTATCTGGGAGGCGGTGTGATCAACGCGCCTGCGCGGGTGCGTGAACTGGCAGAGAAAGCGCAACTGCCCACCACCATGACCTTAATGGCGCTGGGCATGTTGCCAAAAGCGCATCCGCTGTCGCTGGGTATGCTGGGAATGCACGGTGTACGCAGCACCAACTTTATCTTGCAGGAGGCGGATCTGCTGATTGTTCTCGGTGCACGTTTTGATGATCGGGCGATAGGCAAAACCGAGGAGTTCTGCCCGAACGCGAAAATCATTCATGTTGATATCGACCGCGCAGAGCTGGGCAAAGTTAAGCAAGCGCACGTGGCGATTCAGGCGGATGTTGATGATGTGTTGTCGCAATTAATCCCACAGGTGGAAGTCCAACCGCGTACAGAGTGGCACCAACAGGTGGCTGATTTACAACGCGAATTCCCGTGCCCTATCCCGAAAGCATGCGATCCGTTAACGCATTACGGCCTGATCAACGCCGTTGCCGCCTGTGTGGATGACAACGCGATTATCACGACCGATGTTGGTCAGCACCAGATGTGGACCGCACAAGCGTATCCGCTCAATCGTCCTCGTCAGTGGCTGACCTCCGGTGGGCTGGGAACCATGGGCTTTGGCCTGCCAGCGGCGATTGGCGCGGCGCTGGCAAACCCGGATCGCAAAGTTTTATGTTTCTCCGGTGACGGCAGTCTGATGATGAATATTCAGGAGATGGCCACTGCCAGCGAAAACCAACTGGATGTCAAAATCATTCTGATGAACAACGAAGCGTTAGGGTTGGTGCATCAGCAGCAAAGCCTGTTCTACAAGCAGGGCGTTTTTGCCGCCACCTATCCGGGCAAAATCAACTTTATGCAAATAGCCACCGGATTCGGTCTCGAAACCTGTGATTTGAATAACGAAGCCGATCCGCAGGCTGCGTTGCAGGAAATTATTAATCGCCCTGGCCCGGCGCTGATCCACGTGCGCATTGATGCCGAAGAAAAAGTTTACCCGATGGTGCCGCTAGGTGCGGCGAATACTGAAATGGTGGGGGAATAAACCATGCAAAACACAACTCATGACAACGTGATTCTGGAACTCACCGTTCGCAACCATCCGGGCGTAATGACCCACGTTTGTGGGCTTTTTGCCCGCCGCGCCTTTAACGTCGAGGGTATTCTCTGCCTGCCGATTCAGGACAGCGACAAAAGCCATATTTGGCTACTGGTTAATGATGACCAGCGGCTGGAGCAGATGATAAGCCAAATCGACAAACTGGAAGATGTGGTCAAAGTGCAGCGTAATCAGTCTGACCCGACCATGTTTAACAAGATTGCAGTGTTCTTTCAGTAACCGCTCAAGGCTTGAACAGCGGCGCGCTTATCGTTAAGGTAAGCGCGTTTTTTTACCCGCCAGGACAAGACCATGATCACCGTTGCCCTTATAGACGATCACCTTATCGTCCGCTCCGGCTTTGCGCAGTTGCTGGGGCTGGAACCTGATTTGCAGGTAGTTGCTGAGTTTGGCTCGGGGCGCGAGGCGCTGGCCGGATTGCCTGGGCGCGGTGTGCAGGTGTGTATTTGCGACATCTCAATGCCGGATATTTCGGGGCTGGAGTTGCTAAGTCTGCTACCAAAAGGGATGGCGACAATTATGCTCTCCGTTCATGACAGTCCGGCGCTGGTTGAACAGGCGCTTAATGCGGGCGCGCGCGGTTTTCTCTCCAAACGTTGTAGCCCGGACGAACTGATCGCCGCCGTGCATACAGTTGCCACGGGCGGCTGTTATCTGACGCCGGACATCGCCATTAAGCTGGCATCCGGCCGCCAGGACCCACTGACCAAACGCGAACGTCAGGTGGCGGAAAAGCTGGCGCAAGGGATGGCAGTAAAAGAGATCGCCGCTGAACTGGGGTTGTCACCTAAAACAGTGCACGTACATCGCGCTAATCTGATGGAAAAACTGGGCGTCAGTAACGACGTTGAACTGGCTCGCCGTATGTTTGATGGCTGGTGATGAAGACGTTTTTTTCCCGCTTAATTACCGTTATTGCCTGCTTTTTTATTTTCTCTGCCGCGTGGTTTTGCCTGTGGAGTATCAGCCTGCATTTGGTTGAACGCCCGGAGCTGGCTGTGCTGCTGTTCCCGTTTGGCTTGCGGCTGGGACTGATGTTGCAATGCCCGCGCGGATACTGGCCCGTATTGCTGGGCGCGGAATGGTTGCTGATTTACTGGTTGATGCAGGCGGTTGGGTTAACGCATTTTCCGTTATTGATGATCGGTAGTTTACTGACGTTACTGCCCGTGGCGTTGATTTCTCGCTATCGCCATCAGCGTGACTGGCGCACGTTGCTGTTACAAGGAGCAGCGTTGACGGCGGCAGCGTTGTTACAGTCACTGCCCTGGCTTTGGCACAGGTATGGAAACGAGTCGTGGAACGCGCTGTTATTGACCTTAACTGGCGGTCTGACGCTGGCTCCTGTTTGTCTCGTGTTCTGGCATTACCTGGCGAATAACACCTGGCTACCGCTGGGGCCGTCGCTGGTTTCTCAGCCGATAAACTGGCGTGGACGCCATCTGGTCTGGTACTTGCTGCTGTTTGTTATCAGTCTCTGGCTGCAACTGGGGCTGCCGAACGAACTGTCGCGCTTTACGCCATTCTGCCTGGCGCTGCCGATTATTGCCCTGGCCTGGCACTATGGCTGGCAAGGAGCGCTGATTGCGACGCTGATGAACGCCATTGCGTTGATTGCCAGCCAGACATGGCATGATCATCCGGTGGATTTATTGCTCTCGCTGCTGGTGCAAAGCCTTACAGGCTTGTTGCTTGGTGCAGGTATTCAGCGACTGCGCGAGCTTAACCAGTCGCTGCAAAAGGAACTGGCGCGCAATCAGCATCTTGCCGAACGTTTGCTGGAAACCGAAGAGAGCGTGCGCCGCGACGTAGCGCGTGAACTGCACGATGATATCGGCCAGACCATCACCGCTATTCGCACCCAGGCGGGCATTGTTCAGCGATTGGCAGCGGATAACGCCAGTGTGAAGCAGAGTGGGCAGCTAATCGAACAACTGTCGCTGGGCGTTTACGACGCGGTGCGCCGCTTGTTAGGGCGGTTACGCCCACGTCAGTTGGATGACCTCACTCTTGAGCAGGCCATCCGTTCACTGATGCGAGAAATGGAACTGGAGGGGCGCGGTATTATCAGTCATCTCGAATGGCGGATAGATGAATCGGCGTTAAGTGAAAACCAGCGAGTAACGCTGTTTCGTGTCTGCCAGGAAGGGCTGAACAACATTGTGAAACATGCCGATGCCAGTGCGGTCACGCTGCAAGGCTGGCAGCAGGATGAGCGGTTAATGCTGGTGATTGAAGACGATGGTAGCGGTTTGCCGCCAGACTCAGGGCAACACGGTTTTGGCCTCACCGGAATGCGTGAGCGCGTGACGGCGCTGGGCGGCACCTTAACTATCTCCTGTCTGCACGGCACACGCGTCAGTGTCTCTCTCCCCCAACGTTATGTCTAAGGCTTGATGATGTTGCAGTTTCTGAAAGCGCCTGCCGACGCGCCGCTGATGAGTGATAAACGTGAAATTGATGCCTGCTACCGCTACTGGCGTCGGCATATTTTGTTGACCATCTGGTTAGGTTATGCGCTGTTTTATTTCACGCGTAAAAGTTTTAACGCCGCTATGCCGGAAATCCTTGCTACCGGCGTGCTAAGTCGTAGCGATATTGGCCTGTTAGCAACCCTGTTTTATATCACCTACGGTTTGTCGAAGTTTGTCTCCGGCATTGTCAGCGACCGCTCAAATGCGCGTTATTTTATGGGGATTGGGCTTATCGCGACTGGCATCATCAACATTCTGTTTGGATTTTCCACTTCGCTATGGGCGTTTGCCGTGCTCTGGGTGTTGAACGCCTTTTTCCAGGGCTGGGGGTCGCCGGTTTGTGCGCGTCTGTTAACTGCCTGGTATTCACGTACCGAGCGTGGCGGTTGGTGGGCGCTGTGGAATACGGCACATAACGTTGGCGGTGCGTTGATCCCCATCGTGATGGCGGCAGTTGCGCTGCATTATAGCTGGCGTATCGGGATGATGATTGCCGGAAGTTTAGCCATTATAGTGGGGGTTTTTCTCTGCTGGCGGCTACGCGACCGCCCGCAGGCGTTAGGTTTACCGGCGGTCGGAGAATGGAGGCATGACGCACTGGAGGTAGCCCAGCAACAGGAAGGGGCGGGGTTGACACGTAAAGAGATCCTCACCAAATATGTGTTGCTGAATCCATACATCTGGCTGCTTTCGTTCTGCTACGTGCTGGTTTACGTGGTTCGTGCAGCGATTAACGACTGGGGCAACTTGTACATGTCCGAGACGCTGGGCGTCGATTTGGTGACGGCGAATACCGCGGTAACCATGTTTGAACTGGGCGGATTTATCGGTGCGCTGGTTGCAGGCTGGGGATCGGACAAACTGTTTAACGGTAACCGTGGGCCGATGAATTTGATATTCGCCGCGGGGATTTTGCTTTCTGTCGGCTCGCTGTGGCTGATGCCGTTTGCCAGTTACGTGATGCAGGCGACCTGCTTTTTCACCATTGGCTTTTTTGTTTTTGGCCCGCAGATGTTAATCGGCATGGCAGCGGCAGAGTGTTCTCACAAAGAGGCGGCAGGGGCAGCGACGGGGTTTGTCGGCTTGTTTGCTTATCTTGGGGCATCGCTCGCCGGTTGGCCGCTGGCGAAAGTGCTCGATACCTGGCACTGGAGCGGTTTTTTTGTGGTTATCGCTATCGCCGCCGGGATTTCGGCGCTGCTGTTACTGCCCTTTTTGAATGCTCAGGCACCACGCGAAGCGTGATGCATCTCACCTTTTTACTTCATATCCGGCAAAACTAAGAAATTTTCCTGGTTTTGCCTGGACGCTATCCCAGGCCTGATTTGCTGCTGATTTTTACAATGAATACCTCACGCAGGTATTCATTTCAGGAGTAACCCATGCTGGCTTTCCTCAACCAGGTTCGCAAGCCGACTCTGGATCTTCCGCTCGAAGTGCGGCGCAAAATGTGGTTCAAACCGTTCATGCAATCCTACCTGGTGGTCTTTATTGGCTACCTGACGATGTACCTGATTCGTAAGAACTTTAACATTGCGCAGAACGACATGATCTCCACCTACGGGCTGAGCATGACGCAGTTGGGGATGATAGGACTGGGCTTCTCCATCACCTATGGCGTGGGTAAAACGCTGGTTTCCTATTACGCTGACGGCAAAAATACTAAGCAGTTCCTGCCATTCATGCTGATCCTTTCAGCTATTTGTATGCTGGGGTTCAGCGCCAGTATGGGCAGCGGCTCGGTTAGCCTGTTCCTGATGATTGCTTTCTACGCCTTAAGCGGCTTTTTCCAGAGCACCGGCGGTTCGTGCAGTTACTCCACCATCACCAAATGGACGCCGCGTCGTAAGCGCGGGACGTTCCTCGGTTTCTGGAACATTTCCCACAACCTCGGCGGCGCGGGTGCGGCGGGTGTGGCGCTGTTCGGCGCAAATTACCTGTTCGATGGCCACGTGATTGGCATGTTTATTTTCCCGTCGATTATTGCACTGATTGTCGGTTTTATCGGTCTGCGTTACGGAAGTGACTCCCCTGAAGCTTATGGTCTTGGCAAAGCCGAAGAACTGTTCGGTGAAGAGATCAGCGAAGAGGACAAAGAGACGGAATCCACGGATATGACCAAGTGGCAGATCTTTGTCGAATATGTTTTGAAAAACAAAGTGATCTGGCTGCTGTGCTTCGCCAACATCTTCCTGTACGTGGTGCGTATTGGTATCGACCAGTGGTCAACCGTCTACGCTTTCCAGGAACTCAAACTCTCTAAAGCGGTAGCGATTCAGGGCTTTACGCTGTTTGAAGCAGGCGCACTGGTCGGTACGCTGCTGTGGGGCTGGCTCTCCGACCTGGCGAATGGTCGCCGTGGCCTGGTGGCCTGCATCGCGCTGGCACTGATTATCGCGACACTCGGTGTGTATCAGCACGCCAGCAATCAATACATCTACCTGGCTTCTCTCTTTGCATTAGGTTTCTTGGTATTTGGTCCGCAACTGTTGATTGGCGTGGCGGCTGTTGGCTTTGTACCGAAAAAAGCGATCGGCGCTGCCGACGGGATTAAAGGCACCTTCGCCTACCTGATTGGTGACAGCTTTGCCAAGTTAGGTCTGGGGATGATTGCCGATGGTACTCCGGTATTCGGCCTTACCGGCTGGGCTGGAACCTTCGCCGCGCTGGATATCGCCGCAATTGGCTGTATCTGCCTGATGGCGATAGTCGCGGTGATGGAAGAACGCAAAATCCGCCGCGAGAAAAAAATTCAGCAGTTGACAGTGGCATAAACGTAACTGGTGACTTTTGCCCGGCATGATGCCGGGCTTTTTTTATTCCGCGATCTCAAGCGTAGTGAAGGAAAACGTCTCGCCATCAAACAAACCCTGGCTGGTCAGTTTCAGCGCGGGGATCACTGGCAGGGAAAGAAATGCCATCTGAATAAACGGTTCATCCGGTAGTGGACCACATTCACGGGCGGCGACTTTCAATGCGTCAATTTGTTCCGCCAGTGACTGCGCTGTGTCGGTGCTCATCAGCCCGGCAATGGGCAACGGCAGGTGGCTCTGTACCTGACCGTTACGTACTACGCAAAGCCCACCGCCGTCCTGAATAACCTGATTCACTGCCAGCGCCATTTCTTCGGTGCTACGACCGATCACCACAATATTATGGCTGTCATGGCTGACCGTCGCCGCCATCGCGCCTTCGTTCAGGCCAAAGCCGCCGAGCAAACCACAGGCCGGAGCCAGTCGTTGTCCGTAGCGCTCAAGCACGGCAATAAAGCACACATCATCGCGATCAAAACCGTTTTCGCTGTAAACGCAGGAGCGGGAGTGCGTAATCAGTTCGTTATGAATAACGTCAATGACACGATAGCGTTTTCCGGGAGTAAATTGCAGCGCAAAGTCGCTGGCGGAAACTGGCTGGCGGGCAATGGTATTGCCATACGGCGGGGCAGATTGCGCCAGTCTTACCGACTCTTGTGCCTGTAAGGTTTGTGCGTCAATCGGTTCGCCTTTCACCAGTACCTGTTGTACTGTGACCTTACGCGCGTCACTTAGCAGAACGATATCGGCCTGTTTGCCTGGTGCCAGTAAACCGAGATGATTAAGACCAAAATGACGCGCCGTCGACCAACTGGCTACACGATATGCCACATGCAGCGGCACATTGTGTTGTTCGATCAGGCGGCGGATTAAGGCGTCGATATGCCCTTCATGGGCAATTTCCCACGGGTTACGGTCATCGGTACAGAGCATGCATTGCGGGCTGTTAAATTCGTTGATCAACGGTGCCAGTGCATTGAGATTGCGGGCGGCGGACCCTTCGCGGATCATCAACGACATACCGAGTTGTAATTTCCGGCGACCTTCTTCCAGCAGATAACTTTCGTGGCAGTTTTCAATACCCGCAGCAATATAAGCGTTAAGTTCTTTACCACCCAAACCGGGACAGTGACCGTCCAGCGTCAGATGGCGAAACGCGTCCAGTTTATCGAGTAGCGCATTTTGGCCGCTAATCACGCCTGGATAGTCCATCATCTCGGCCAGACCGGTAACCTGCGGATGATCCCGCCAGGTGAGCATCTGTTCGAGGGTAAAACTGGCACCGTTTACATCGCAGCCTTCCAGGGCGGGAACGCAAGAACTGACCTGCAAATACTGATTCTGCCTTGCCTGTTCAGCGCAGCGGGCAAACCAGGCGAATCCGGCTTCACCCATGACGTTGACGATTTCATGAGGGTCGCAAATGACGGTTGTCAGGCCACGCGGCAGGGTGGCGGTTTCAAAGGTGACTGGTGTCATCATGCTGGATTCAATATGCAGGTGAGCATCAATAAACCCCGGCACTGCCGTTGCGCCGTTAGCATCAATTCGATGCAAAGCCGGAGCGTCGGCGTATTCTGCGCCAACACCGGCAATGTAACGCCCTTTAATCACAATCGGGCCGGAAATTTCTCCGCCATTGATCAGATCCAGAATAGAGACATTATCAATAATATAATCGGCAACGGCTTCTCCACGGGATACGGCTAACAATTCCTGGTATTCGCCCCGACTAATGTGATGAAATTTATGGCTAATAGAATTATTCATGTTTTTCTCATTTTGATTTTATCAGTTTGATTATTATTTATCATAAAGAAACGTCGCGAGATTATTAAAGAATATCCATTAATGTGCAATTGAAATGTGATAATTATCACTGAACCGTTGTTGTCATTTGTTTTACAAAAGCAAGGAATTAAATCTCCTTCAATGGACAAAAAAATGAATAATGACAATATCGATTACGTGAGTAATGAATCAGGGACGCTTTCGCGATTATTTAAACTGCCGCAACATGGGACCACCGTCCGCACAGAATTGATTGCAGGGATGACCACTTTTTTAACCATGGTGTACATCGTTTTCGTTAACCCGCAAATTCTCGGTGCGGCGCAAATGGATCCGAAAGTGGTGTTTGTCACCACCTGTCTGATTGCCGGTATCGGCAGCATTGCGATGGGGATATTTGCTAACTTACCCGTAGCGCTGGCTCCAGCAATGGGGCTGAATGCCTTCTTTGCGTTTGTGGTGGTGGGGGCAATGGGCATCTCCTGGCAGACCGGTATGGGCGCTATATTCTGGGGCGCAATAGGGCTATTTTTGCTCACGCTTTTTCGTATACGTTACTGGATGATATCTAACATTCCGTTAAGTTTACGTATTGGTATCACCAGTGGCATCGGGTTATTTATTGCCTTAATGGGATTAAAAAACACCGGTGTTATTGTCGCCAATAAAGATACGCTGGTGATGATTGGTGATTTAAGTTCTCATGGTGTGTTGTTGGGTATTTTAGGTTTTTTTATTATAACCGTGTTGTCATCACGTAATTTTCACGCCGCGGTGTTGGTTTCTATTGTTGTTACTTCCTGCTGTGGATTATTTTTTGGTGATGTTCATTTTAGCGGCATCTATTCCATTCCACCTGATATTAGCGGTGTTATTGGTGAAGTTGATTTGAGCGGAGCATTGTCGCTTGAACTGGCCGGTATCATTTTCTCCTTTATGTTGATCAACCTATTTGATTCATCAGGAACATTAATTGGCGTAACTGATAAAGCTGGCTTAATAGATAGTCACGGTAAATTCCCGAATATGAATAAGGCGCTGTATGTCGATAGCGTCAGTTCGGTGGCTGGCGCGTTTATCGGCACCTCTTCTGTTACCGCCTATATTGAAAGTACTTCTGGTGTGGCGGTCGGTGGTCGCACGGGGCTGACTGCGGTAGTGGTCGGCGTTATGTTCCTGCTGGTTATGTTTTTCTCGCCGCTGGTGGCGATGGTTCCTCCTTACGCAACCGCCGGGGCGTTAATCTTTGTTGGTGTGTTGATGACTTCAAGTCTGGCGCGCGTTAACTGGGATGATTTTACCGAATCGGTGCCCGCATTTATTACCACGGTAATGATGCCTTTTACCTTTTCAATTACTGAAGGTATCGCGCTGGGCTTTATGTCGTACTGCATCATGAAAGTGTGCACCGGGCGCTGGCGCGATCTGAACCTGTGTGTGGTGGTGGTAGCGGCGCTATTTGCGTTGAAAATCATCCTGGTGGATTAGTATCTGATAAGTGTTTCCAGATATCATGAGTGCCGTTTACGCAGGAGAACTCATGATCTGGATAATGCTTGCCACGTTGGCGGTGGTGTTTGTGGTTGGTTTTCGGGTGCTGACATCCGGGGCCAGAAAAGCGATTCGCCGCCTGAGCGATCGGCTGAATATTGGTGTGGTGCCTGTCGAATCGATGGTCGATCAGATGGGAAAATTAGCCGGTGACGAATTTTTACGTTATCTGCATCGCCCGGATGAGTCGCACTTGCAAAACGCCGCGCAGGTGTTGCTCATCTGGCAAATTGTCATTGTCGATGGCAGTGAACAGAACCTGCATCAGTGGCATCGAATTTTGCAAAAAGCCCGTCTCGCCGCACCCATTACCGATGCACAGGTGAGGCTGGCGCTGGGTTTTCTACGAGAGACAGAGCCTGAAATGCAGGAAATTACCGCTTTCCAGATGCGCTATAACGCGTTTTTTCAGCCTACTGAGGGCGTTCACTGGCTGCATTAAAACCGCTTTGCCTGATGCGACGCTGGCGCGTCTTATCAGGCCTACAGACCGAGTACGGATAAGGCGTTCACGCCGCATCCGGCAATCTTTGTCTTGTTCCGTTTCAATCTTACCCCTACCTCATGCGACACCGTAAAAGTTGCAAAAACGTTAAATGCATCACACATTTCAATGTTAAAGTGGTCGGCTTTTCCCCTGAAACATGCCTCGAGTAACACCATGAATGAATTTATTACAGAAAACCGCGGCGCGGGTGCCATCAGCCGACCGAACTGGTCAGCCGTTTTCTCGGTGGCGTTTTGCGTCGCCTGCCTGATTATCGTTGAGTTTTTGCCTGTCAGTTTATTGACGCCAATGGCTCAGGATTTAGGTATTTCGGAAGGGGTTGCCGGACAATCGGTGACTGTTACCGCCTTTGTAGCGATGTTTGCCAGTTTGTTTATTACCCAGACAATTCAGGCCACTGACCGTCGCTACGTTGTTATTTTATTTGCCGTTTTGCTGACGCTCTCTTGCTTGCTGGTTTCCTTTGCCAGTTCCTTCAGGATGTTGTTAATCGGCCGCGCTTGTCTGGGACTGGCGCTGGGTGGGTTCTGGGCAATGTCAGCGTCGCTGACCATGCGGCTGGTGCCGCCTCGAATGGTGCCGAAGGCTCTGTCGGTGATCTTCGGTGCCGTTTCTATCGCGCTGGTGATTGCCGCGCCGTTAGGCAGCTTTTTAGGCGAGCTTATCGGCTGGCGCAATGTCTTTAACGCGGCGGCAGTGATGGGCGTTCTGTGTATTTTCTGGATTATTAAATCATTGCCCTCACTGCCTGGCGAACCGTCACATCAGAAGCAAAATACCTTCCGCCTGTTGCAGCGTCCGGGGGTGATGGCCGGGATGATCGCTATCTTTATGTCCTTTGCGGGGCAATTCGCTTTCTTCACTTATATTCGCCCTGTGTATATGAATCTGGCGGGATTCGGCGTAGATGGCTTAACGCTGGTACTGCTGAGTTTTGGTCTCGCCAGCTTTGTCGGTACATCGCTTTCGTCGATCATTCTTAAATGTTCGGTAAAACTGGCCTTAGCGGGCGCACCGTTAGTGCTCGCCTTTAGCGCGCTGATACTGGTGTTGTGGGGAAGCGATAAAATTGTTGCTACCGGCGTGGCGATTATCTGGGGGCTGACCTTTGCTTTAATTCCCGTTGGCTGGTCAACGTGGATCACCCGCTCACTGGCTGATCAAGCAGAAAAAGCCGGGTCTATTCAGGTGGCCGTTATTCAGCTTGCCAATACCTGTGGCGCGGCAATCGGCGGTTATGCGTTGGATAACATTGGCCTGACTTCGCCGTTAATATTGTCCGGTACGTTGATGTTGCTTACCGCACTGTTGGTTACCGCAAAGGTGAAAATGAAGAAATCCTGATGTCAGGTTAAAGAGGCGTTAGTCAGAGGTCATTGCCACTCTTACATATCCGGGCATTCTACCCGACCCAACGCTTCCCAGTAGTTATTCTGATTATTACGCTCCATCGCCACGATGGCTTCGCGTATGTGTTGTTTATTGCCTTCATCTGACAACATTAACTTTTCCCATGCTTCATCTGACAATGAAGCCTGTGGGGTGCAAATTTTCCGCAAATCCTGCAATACCGTATTTTTCTCTTTTGCGGATTGTAATGAGCTAAAAGGTGACTCGGCGTATACGATATCTGGCACAGTAAAAACGGTGAAAATAAGCAGTAGTGTCGTTGATTTCATGGATTCAACCTCTTACAAATGCGCATCGAATAAAGCATAAGTGTAGTTTGCTTTATTCGCTCTCATCATGCTGTACGAAACGCGCTTGTGTAGTCAGTAAGAAGTGCCAGACCTTATATGCCTCTTTTATTCCTTTTTATTCTTATCGATAGCGTTTCGTTTTTTAAACCGCAGCGACCTTACCGCTATAGTCAGGTAATCATTAATAAAAGGATAAAAAATGAAACTGACAACACATCATCTACGGACAGGGGCTGCATTATTACTGGCGGGGATCTTGCTGGCAGGCTGCGACCAGCAAAGCAGCGATACAAAACACATTAAAGTTGGCGTAATTAACGGTGCTGAACAGGATGTGGCGGAAGTCGCTAAAAAAGTGGCCAAAGAGAAGTATGGCCTTGAGGTTGAACTGGTAGGATTTAGTGGCTCATTGCTGCCTAATGATGCAACAAATCATGGTGAACTGGATGCCAACGTTTTCCAGCATCGCCCTTTCCTTGAACAGGATAATCAGGCTCATGGTTACAAGCTGGTGGCGGTGGGAAATACCTTTGTCTTCCCGATGGCTGGTTATTCGAAAAAAATCAAAACGGTCGATCAGCTAGAAGATGGGGCGACAGTAGCAATTCCGAATGATCCGACCAATCTGGGGCGTGCGCTGTTACTGCTGCAAAAAGAGAAACTGATCACCCTGCAAGAGGGAAAAGGTTTACTGCCAACGGCGCTGGATATTACCGGGAACCCGCGCCATTTGCAGATAATGGAGCTGGAAGGGGCACAATTACCGCGAGTGCTGGATGATCCGAAAGTGGATGTGGCAATTATCAGCACGACTTATATTCAGCAAACCGGGCTTTCCCCGGTGCATGACAGCGTTTTTATTGAAGATAAAAATTCGCCGTATGTGAATATTCTGGTGGCGCGGGCAGATAATAAGGATGCAGAAAATGTGAAGGAATTTTTGCAATCTTATCAATCACCGGAAGTGGCTAAAGCGGCAGAAACTATCTTTAACGGTGGCGCGGTGCCGGGCTGGTAATCATCAACCGTACCGCGCTGGATAGTTAAATTTTTCTGGCGCGGCGGCGGGAATCTACAGAAATTAATATTACTGATGAAAGAATCAATAGTGTCCCTAACCAGTCTGGTAATGTGAAGGTGATCCCCAGTAACAGCAAAGAAAGCAGCGCGCTACTTAACGGTTCTGCGCAACTCAAAATGCTGGCTTTCGGCCCGCCAATTAACTGTGCGCCCTTCAAATACAGACTAAAGGTCAGTGAAGTTCCAATTACCACCAGATAGAAAAACGCCAGGATCAGGCTGCCATTAACCACGAAATTTGTTCCTTGCCCGGCATAAAAAGGTAGCAGGATCAGACCACCAATGAGCATACTCCAGCCAACGACGGGCAGCGTGCCGTAACGGGCAATGAGCGTTGAGGGGTATGTTGTATAGAATGCGGCAGCGAAGGCTGAAGCTATCCCCCAGAACAGCGCGGCGGGAGAGATCGATAACGATGTCGGATTACCGTGGGTGACCAACAAAAAGGTGCCCACGAGAGAGGTCAAAATCGCGGTAAATACCAGAATGCCGGGGCGTGATTTACGTACTAGTGAGAACCAGGCCACGATAATCGTTGGTGATAAAAATTGCAGCACCGTTGCTGTAGCGGCATTGGATTTTTCGATGGTCAGTAAGAAAGTAAGCTGGACGGTCAGCGCGCCAACGATGGAAAAAATCAGCAGGCTGATGGCATCTTTATGATTTCTAATGATTGAGAAGACTTTATCGCCGTGGACAAATGAGAGTGTCAGCAGAATAAACCCGGCAAATATCAGTCGCGTCATGGTAAGAAACTGCGATGACATCTGGCTTTGCTCCATGATGTATTGTGCGCAGACCCCTGAACTCCCCCACAAAACGGCGGCAATTAGAACGTTCAGCATTCCCTTTCTGGTGGAACTCATATTTTCCTCTGCATACTGTTTTGTCGTTTATGTTGCAGGCATGATAGCAAAAATGGCGAGGATGGTTCTTCAGGTAAACCAGTCATTTGATGGGGCGACATTTATGAAACGGGTGAAATACTTGTTAAACCGTCAGATTATGACGTTATCATTTTGTTCTGACAGCGTGCTATTGTTCGCTTTTTAAACGCGAAGAATGTTATGCAAATCCATAAAGTAATAACCCCCGAGTTTGTGAAGAAGTTTTCCTGCGTCGGTCCCAACTGCCTGATTTCCTGCTGTCAGGGATGGAATATACACATCGACAAGAAAACCCATCATACTTACCTCAACGAACAACACCCGAAAATTGCCCAGTTGGCGAAAGAGAATCTATTACGGGTGCGAAATGGTAAAAGCCGCTATTCGATAATCAAACTGGACGCGCAGGGGCAGTGTCCGTTTCTCGATGAAAATAAACTCTGCCTGGTTCATCGCGATCTGGGAGAAGACGCGCTTTCAGAAACCTGTTCTACTTATCCACGTAACAAAAGGCACTACGCGGATACAACTCGCCATTCGATGGTGCTCTCATGTCCAGAAGTAGCCCGACTGGTATTGTTTGATGCCGACAGCATGTTAGTGCACGAACAGGATGAGCTGTTGGCGAAGGCGAAAACCCCCTTCACTGCCAGGCAGCCGGTTAATCAGATCCACCAGATTGTGCATCTCTTTGCCTGGCACCTCCTGCAGTCGCCATCGTTGAACGTTGAAGAGAATCTGATGGCGCTGGCACAGTTTATGGTTTACCTACAGCGTATTGAGTTCGATCTGCACCGCTATTTTGTGCAGGCTGAACAGTACCATCAGGAGTTATTAAGCGAGCTGGCGGCAGGTATTAGCCTGATGAGTCAATCAACGCCTACGGAGTCGGTGGGATTGAAGGTGCGTGCGCTGACGGTATTGGGTTCGCTTGTCGCGAATAAGAGCAGCAGGGATCGTATTATTGCTGATGCGCATCGAAAGATGGCAGTGTATTTAGACGTAGCAAACAGCCCGGATAAGCAGGTTCTGGCTGACAAGTTTGCAGTTCTGGACAAGCAGTGGCAGCAGCTTTGCCAGGAATCTATCCTCAGCGCTCCGCATGTATTGCGCAATTTACTGACCTACAAAATTTACCACAGCCATTTTCCTGAGGCTGATTTCTCAACGGTTATGCGCCAGGTTTACCGTTTGATCCTCGACTATTTCTACACAAAGCATTTGCTGAGTGTGATATCGCTGGAAGTCACTCCAGATGAGGCAACGGTGCTGAAGATTGTGGCGAGCCTTGCTGAGAAAACCTTGCATTCGCCAATTATCAATCAGCGGATGGATAAAGCGATCGACATGATCAATACCGGGGACGATCTCTCCTGCTTGCTGTTGATTTGTTGAAAAACAGGCGCAGTAGTAAGCCAGAAATCCCAGGGAATGCCAGCTTCAGCTCCCGTTGTTTCATTAGCGCAGGTAAAGCCAGGTCGATATGAAGCAGCATCGGGGAACAGGATTTCCCGGTGATTGCGGCCAGATCAGTCAGGTAAGATACCCCCAATGACCCCCCAAAAATAACGTGCCGCAGGTTGAAGTCGGTTGACCTCAGGATACAAATAAAGCCAGGTATATAAGGAAATAGAAGAGGTTTTGTGAATGTCGGGAGAGTTCAGAAGAGGCAAATTGGCGGAAGATCACAGGAGTCGTATTTGATGGTTAACTGTATTGTTATAAATGGATTTTATCTTACTGATTTTTCTAGATGCCCCCTGTTATGCCCCCAAATGATTTTGCTTGTGGAGCAGGAGGGATTCTGTGCCACTTTGAGATTCCTGTCACTATAGTAAAGCAGCAATATTCCGTCTACTGAACTTGTAAGTTAGCCTTACAGGTTGTGAGGGGCCTGCTGCAATGATTATGTCAGAAATTAAGCTATCTTGTAGGCAGCATTTCTGGATAGTGTTTTGCAATAATATCATTCAGTCCGTCAACCAGCTTTGGTTTCCTGAGCGTGATGTGCGCACGACCTTTCTTATGCTATTACGTATAACCAGAACGTTGCTGATACAGATAGAACCGATGATTTCTGCATGCTAGGTTAACACCACTGGATGGTGAAGGGGACGTATATCTTTCCATATGTTGCAGTGGGAAGCATTCAGCCAAACGAATAACGTTTTTTCCGTGGACGTCATTATTGCGGTTTCAGCTCAGGAATGATTTCATCTGTCGTAATGCTGATAAATGTAGTAGGTATGTTAAAAGCATACATAACAGGTTATGTCTCAGATAAGGTGCAGCCATCCGTGGCCTGCTCCTGTCTGTCAGATATTCACCGTACTCAGAAAGTGTACTTCACACCCAGCATGGCTGAGGTGTCGCTGTACCCCTTGTCACCAGCCTGAACACCCACATTACCCCACAGATTCAGACGGTCATTTATCTGCCCTTCAACACCGGCTTTCACTTCCCCGATATTGCGGGCACCGTCCTGATGTACCGTCACGCCGTTCATGCGGGTACCAAATTCACGGGTGTTGTGCAGCCAGTTCACCTCCACGAACGGACGGAACTCACGGGATTTACCGTCGTCCATTCTGTTGTGTCCCTTAATCCAGGTTTTTACACCCAGACGGGTACGGACGTTACCGTCACCGGTGTTCTCAACACGGGTACCGTTGCTTTCACGGTGTTCATCCGCTTTTACACCCATCCAGACAACCTGTGCCTGAGGCTGAACATACCATTCATTCAGGCTGCCATGGCTGCCGCTGAACTCACCTGCTTTCCAGGTATAACCAGTTTCCAGCGAAGCAGTCAGGCCTTTTGATTTCCAGGACTCGCCCGGCAGTCCATCACCTTTCACATGGTTGTCAAACCAGCCGTACTGTGCCCACGTATCAAGATAAGCCCCGTTATGTGTTTCATCGTTGGCAAACCAGGTGGCATACAGACCTGTGCTGTATCCGTTCACACTGCCTTTTGAGCGGTATCCGGTGCGCACAGAGTCCGTGTTGTTATGCTCGTTACCGTAACCGGCCATAACACCAAGGTGCCAGCGGTCAGTTTCTCCCCAGCCCCACTGTGCAATGTCTCCCCCCAGTTGAACAACATAACGGTTACCCTGTGTTTTCAGCTGGCCTGTACCATCACGCCAGCGGTTATGCCCCCCTTCGTGGCGCATCCACATGCTGGTATTTTTCGTCTCACCGGTCATGATATCGGTGTACTGCATCGGCCCTAGACGTTCATGAAGACGGGTCACGAACATGGTGTTTACTGCAGCCATATTGGCCGTATAGGAACCGGCTTCCGGACGAAGATCATTATCATAACCACCCGGTGCAGGTTCAGGTTTAGAGTCCGGGTCAGGCGTCGGTGTTGGTTCCGGCGTATTTTTACCGCTGGTCAGATACCAGTTACCACTGTTGCTTCCCTGACCACGCCCCAGCGTGTAGTCATAAGCACCGGCAGCTATACGGTTGCTCTGGATAAACTCTCCGTTTGATTGACCATCAACATGGATAATCTCAATACCATTAAGTGTCTGTGCACCAACGCCTCCGATATCTTTTACAGTGACAAAGGTTTTACCATCTGTATTCCCTTTAACAATTAATTTATCTACTGATGAGTCATCATCGCCGAGAATGCCTGAAAAATAGATGTGACCATTCTTACTGGTATAATCACCATTTATTGTTAGCGTGTTTTGGGCGTTTTGCCCCAGATATACAGAACCATTGTTGCTAAGTTGAGCAATATCTGAGTTACCTGCCATCTTCCAGATACTGTTCTCGTCTAAATTAACAGTACCACCATTTGATGCGCTTCCCGTCCAGCGTGAATTCTCTAAAGAAAGGTTGGCAGAGCTCTTTTCATCTGCTCTGATATCGCCATTAAATGAAACATTCTTGGTTGTAACGGAAATATTTCCACCGGAGCCAGTATTATTACTGGCTGACAAAATGAAAGTACCGCTGTTGATGATTTGACTGCCGTCTAATGTGGCAACAATAGTACCCCCGGATGCACTAAAGTTGGCTCCTTTTTCACTAATTATTACCCCATCTTTCTGGCTGAATTCAGCTTTACCATTGTCGGTCGCAACTACTGAATCTGCACCGTTGCCCGATGTGTGTACAGATATGTTTTCACCCTGAATAACTGTATTACTATCACTTGCCCACAACCCATGAGAGTAATCACCACTTGTTGTAATCGAGCTTCCGGTACCAAGCGTGATTTTTCCACCATCATTTGCTACCACACCATATGACCTGCTTCCACCAGTGGTAATCTGAGCTGTACTGGCATTTACAGTAGCATTATTTTGTGCATTTATACCGTATGCATAATTACCAATGGTGTTAATGGCAACCTTTTCAACGTCAATATGGGCGGTTTTTCCATGCCCCCATATGGCAATTGAATCGTCACCCGATGTATAGATCGTTGATGATCCTGTTAGAACTGCATGTGATTCAGGGGATGAATCAGAAGGAGAGATGGCTGCAACGTATATCCCTTTCGCAGCATAGCCAGTGGTTTGGATTGAAACATTATCACCAGTTAATGTTCCACCGTTATTTCCGGTGATTTGGATTGCGTCAGCTTGCTCTCCCTTAGTTTCAATGGAAGCGCCTGTTCCAAGATTTATATGTCCATTATTCAAAGAAGATACTGCATGGGCCAGGTTGCCGGAAGTAACAATCTGAAGCCCTTTTGAGGCAGTGATTGTAGAATTCACTCCATCTGAACGTAATCCATAGGCATTTTTACCAGATGTAGTGATTTTTGTATCCATTAGCTCAACTGAAGCACCAGATGATGTAAATACGCCAAAAGCCCCTGAACCTTCAGTTTTAATTTGGGTGTTATTTACAGAAACAGAGCCTTTGTTTTCGGCTGAGATACCGCGAGCTCCCCACAGAAACGCATTGCTGTTCTCTCCTTGAGTTGTAATGATTGAATTATTAATTGAGAACTGACTGTTTTCACCAGAAATCACAACGCCTCTGGCATTATCACCAGAGGTTATAATATTGCCCCCTTCGATTAAGCCGTTTGAGTTTTCAATATTGATACCAGTAGCATTTTTACCGCTTGTTGCAATAGATGCACCATTAGTAATGGTCAGGGATGAGTTATTTGAAACGGAGATGGCAAACGCATTTTTTCCAGCTGTAGATAGTTTAACATTCCCTTCAGTAGTTAATTTTCCTGAGTTTTGAACGGATACGGCATATCCATTTTTGCCAATTTTTACACCTGTATCAATATCTATATCAGATGTCTCGATTTGTTCTTTTCCATTAAGGTCGATTTTCTCAGAAGAGGTCGAGGCATAAGCATTTGATAATAAAGCGCCAATTATGGTTGATAAAAGCGTTAAACGGGAGGGGGAACTTCCGAAGTGTTTCTTGTTTTTCTTTTTGTAAACAGAAGGCAACATAGATAACCTCAGTAATTATAACTGGCTGGATGTGTAAGTATAAAAATAGTTTACTACGTTAGTAGATGTTTATAAGCGTTGTTATATACTGGACAGTATTAAACGCTGGGATAATACAGTGTTTTGTTAAAAAATACAAATTTCAGTAAATGTAATAATGTTTGGGTGAGTATTTTTAGAAATGGCGTATTGATATTCAGTATGCGTCATGTGTTGTGAATAGTTATTCGCTGCGCAAAACTGGTTTGCGAGCTATTTATTTCTGGCTGTGTTATTTTTTTGTTGCTCGTGTTGATGCTTGGTTTTGCTTTTGTTAATAATGCGTCCGCGAAGACATTCTTCGCATACTGGTGCTTGTTTTGTCTTTCGGTATCTCCATGTTTTCTTATTCAGGTGTTAAAGATACTAATGTTTTAACTTTTAATATAAATAGTGAAAAGGTTGTGGGGGCTTATAGGTTTGAGATGTTTGTTTTATGTGGTCATTTTAATTGTTTTTGTTTGTTTTGAAATGCCTGATCAGGATGAACCGGTCATTCCGAATGATATGGCGGGTAATAACTGCGGCAGTATCCTGGTTTCATGCTCTGTTTAATAGTGCTTTTATTTATAATTTTTTGTTAGCGCTAAGGTTTTAGTTAGTTGTCAGTCGTTTTTTCCTGTAATACGGGGATTTATTCGGTCTCAATATGTCTGATACTGGTAGAGCAAATAACATCAATATACCCGGAATCCACTTTCGGGCAGGATACATTTATATCTGGAATAATGGTTTTCCTTTTTGTTTATAAACGAAAACGCCAGCCGTGTTCAGGCTGGCGTCAGGGGAATGAAGTGCGGTGAGTGAGATTCACCGGTTCTGGTGCAGAAGTTGCATATGGCGCAGGGTACGGACATCCTGTCGCGCCTGTTTAATACAGGGTAACAGTGTAACTGAATCCGTTTTATTCTCGTCGTTGTCGAAAATAATTCCGGACCCGCAGTCGATATTGTCCTGCAGCCACGCAATGAGGATATCCAGCGCTGTTTCAGTGGTTAATGGCATCACGCTCTGTATCACTGTATTGTCTTCCGGCAACTGATGAGAGCTGGCAGAAGTCGCCGGTGTTTCGGTAGCGTCACGTTCATCCACCACGCGGAGTGAATAACCGTTTTCAGCGACTTTGTTAATCAGTTCAGCGAGATTAACACCATCGACGTCAACGACAATGCGCCCCATGTTCAGTGCCTGCACGTTAATGCTGTCGGCTTCCAGCGTCAGGGTCAGTTTCATCGTTTCGCCTCCGGATGCTTACCCAGGGTGATATTGTTCACCGTTCTGTAGTTGTGGCTGGTCATCAGGCCTGTTGCCCGGCGAGCCCGGAGAATATCAATGCTGTTGATTAACTGCGACGAGGCTCCTGCGCTGAATCCCGGCTGGTCGGTACGTACCAGCGCGTATTTTTCAACGAGAAAGTTCACCGCATCACACAGTGAAATGCCCGCTTCAATATGCTGCTCAATCACACGTTCATCTGCGAACGGTGTGTCATTCAGCGCGAGGCCGTAGTGCTGGTCCAGCAGTCGGGTGAGCAGTGTCTGCCAGATGGTGACGGGAGACGGGCAGTGCGATGCCTCCCGTATGTGTGTGTCGGGTAATGTTTTCATACTGAAGATTTTCCTGATATGCAGAGATGAAAAATGGGAAAGTGGCGTGATGAAAGCACCTGGCCGGAGCAGAGGGTTATCTTGGTGGTTTACGTTTTCGTTTCGGGCGTCGGATAAACAGCCAGATAAACGTAACCACAGGAGCCGAAGGTGTCGGCTTCGCAGGTCAGTCCTTTCGCATACAGCGTGACGGTATGCTGATAGCGGGGGCTGAGTTCACCACTGGTGAGCATGAGCTCCGGTTGTTTCATCAGCAGCGGAAAGGCCTGGTCCAGGTGGTACGAATCCGCGTCGCTGAACCGGCCTCTGATACCGGCGCGGTCTGCAAGGTAATGCAACCGGTTACCCTCCTGCACCAGACGTGCCCCGAAACAGGGCATCACGGTGCAGGGTAGCCCCCACCAGGGGCGGTTGTTGTTGTCGGGATGCGTTGTCCCGGGCAGTGTGTCTGACACGATAAAGTCCTCACAGAAATCAGTTAAGAATGGTCCGGTGGCAGCGAAAATTCGGCTCATCATTTCTCCTGACTCAGTTCAGAGTGACGCTCATCAGCCGGACATACAGGCCAAAACTGTCCTTACGGCGTTCGGCAAACACAGCCAGCACGCCGGGAATATCCTGCACTTCACGACCGGTATGCGCTTCAGCGCTGCCGTGCCAGCGGTACTTACCGGTACAGAACGGAAAAAGACGGGATGCAGGATGCTGTTGGTGAATACGCATGGCTTCACCACGGGTGATAATTTTCATGATGGGATACCTCTGAAGACAGAAGGTAAAAGTGAAAACAAGTGTGATGTAGTTGTGACGGTGACGGGTTAAAGCAGACCGTGTTCGGCAAAGGAGAAAACCTGGTTGCCACCGACTATCAGATGGTCCGGCACCCGGATATCCACCAGGCCCAGTGCCTGTACCAGACGTTCCGTGATAAGGCGGTCTGCCTTACTGGGTGTGACTTCACCGGACGGGTGATTGTGCGCCAGCACCACGGCAGCGGCATTGTGATACAGGGCGCGTTTAATCACTTCCCGGGGATGGACTTCCGTGCGGTTGATGGTGCCGGTGAAGAGGGTTTCACCGGCAATCAGCTGATTCTGGTTGTTCAGATACAGCACCCGGAATTCTTCACGCTCCAGTCCCGCCATGTTCAGAATCAGCCATTCCCGTGCCGCACGGGTGGAGGTGAAGGCCACGCCGGGTTCATGAAGATGGCGGTCCAGGGTTTTCAGGGCCCGCTGAATGAGGCTGCGCTCGCCGGGCGTCATCTCTCCGGGCAGAAAGGAAAGCTGCTGCATTGTCCCTGCCTCCATTCAGTCAATGATGCGCATAATGGCGCTGCATTCCGGATGCTGCAGGGCGTAATCCCGCAACCGATAATAATGGACCGTCATGGCATAATTCTCTGTACGACAGGCGTGATGACTGTACGCCATCAGACAGGCGGCAATGCCGGCAGCCTCCGGGCTCATTTCAGCGCGGTTACCGTTCATGGCATTGAACAGTATCCAGGTTTCTCCATCATCTTCATCCGGTTCAGGTGCTATAAATGCGCCACCGTTGTTCAGGGTGTACAGATTCCAAATACCACCCCAGTAGTCTTCACACAGACGGTCCATCCAGCCGAAGACACGGGGCTCCAGGGTTACCCACTGTGGAATGAGGCCAAAGTGCTGCGGCCAGAAGCTGATGCGCTGTTCATCAGGGACGGGAGTGGCAACCAGCTGAGGATGGTTATTCCCTGATGCAGTGGTTACGGAAACAGAAGGTGTGGTGGAGCTATGCGAAAAGGTTGTCATGATATTATTCCTTATAAAAAGCAAATGAATGAAGAAGCCCCGGGGCAGGAACAGATGTGAATCAGGACTGCACTTTCAGTGAAACGGCATCAGCGCAGGCTCTCCAGCAGCCTTTCCGCCATCACCCACAATGCGCGATTGAGCTTAATGTCCGTGTCGATGCTGTGAATGGCACGGGTGTGGATACGTTTTCCTCTGGCACTGCGACCGGAAATTCCGCCTTTCAGCATATTCTCCTGGATGGTCTGATATGCGCTCCACAGGTCCTTACCGTAATCCTCCCTGCGTCGTGGTGTCAGAATGTCAGCAGTGGTGACGGGCTGATGTTCGTCACCATAACGGTAAGTCAGTGCCGCCTGTGCCAGCGCCTGGCGTGACGGTGGCGGCAGGACCAGCGACTGCATGGAGTCACGCTTTTCTTCAATCCGGTCAAAAACGCCCACCACCTCGTAAGCACCTTCAATCACACTGTCCACCACGTTTCCCCGGTGTGGCACCCGGACTTCTCCCAGCGACTGACCGCAGACCAGGCCATTGGTGCAGATGGCACGAAAATATCCGGGTAACATCTGGTAGCTGGATGAACCGTCATGGGAGTTGAGCAGAATAATTTCAGGCACATGCTGGCCGGTTATCTGTCCGCTCCGCCGCAGACGCAGCATGTGTTTGGTATATTCCCGACGGCTCTGGTCGCGCACACGGGTCTGGCAGGCGAAGAACGGCTGAAAGCCTTCCCGCTGCAGATTTTCCAGGACGGTGATGGTGGGAATGTACGCATACCGTTCACTGCGGGAGGTGTGCCGGTCTTCTCCAAAAATACTCGGGACGTGGTACATCAGTTCTTCGCGTGTCAGTGGGCGCTCCCGACGGATCTGATTTACATGACCAAAACGACTGGCTAATTGCATACTTTGCTCCTTATGAATGAGTTAGCGGTATAAATGAAAAGGCCGCGTCTCCCGGAGAAGACGCGGCCTGATGGATGAAATGAAGACGTTTATTGTCTGAGAATTCCCTCACTGGCGAGATACGGGTTTAGCTGTTTTCCGGCATCAGGTTCAAAATTCCAGCAGCGCCAGCGTAGCTGGCCTTCAGCGTTGCGGATCACCAGCCGGAAATGCGTTCCCTGGTCATCTTCAATAAGCACATTAAGGTAAGCCGTTGTGACGGCAAGAGCCTGGTTGCGTGAGAAAGGGCCTTCGGGCAATAAACGTGATGTACAACCCGGCATATCTGTTGCTCCCTGTAAGTAAAAGGCCCCGGTCATGATGACCGGGGCCTGAAGGGGAGTGACCTGATTATCAGAAAGTCACATTCAGTGTGGCCTGACCGTTATAACCTTCAGCACTGCTGCCGCTGACGCTGTGGGCATAACCGGCCTGAACGCCCAGGGTGATATTTTCCCGGACACGGGCTTCCAGTCCGGCCTGCAGGTCCAGTGATGTGCCATTCTGTGAGGGTGAGAACGTCATGTTACTGCCGGCTGCGGCTGTACCCATGCTCATGTCCCCCCGGGAGCTGAAAGTGCGGATAACAGAAGGCTGTACCCACCAGTTCACCGGCAGTTCACTCACACGGTGTTTTGCACTGTCGCGCAGAGTGTCACGGGATGAGGTGCCTTCGCCAAAGGTCATATCGTTGTGGCTGCCCAGACGGAAGCCGGCACGCACATGTTGTGCACTGCCATGCCCGAACTTCACATAACCGGCGTTATCCTGGCCGTCATCCAGGGAGAGCCCCTGCCAGGTGTACTGCAGTTGTGGCTCCAGCATCAGGTTGTCAGTGATACTGAAGGGCAGACCGGTTTCCAGTGAGCCCAGCCAGCCCCAGCCCCGGGCGCGGAAGTCGTTATTATCCGATGACGCTTTCATGCTGTGGCGGGTTCCCTGTGCCACAATGTCAGCCCACAGGCCGGAGGACGTGTGTGTCAGATTCAGGTATCCGCCCAGGCTGCCGGCATCATCCCGGACCGTGCCGGCGCGGGAACCGTCATCATCCTTAACATCAACGGAAGAATGGCCTGCAGCACCATACACCCCTGTCGTCAGAGACATACCGGCAACCTCTGTTCTGAGCAGGTCACCCTCCAGACGGATGAAGCCATAGCTGCCGCTGCTTTCCGGCGTGGCCCCACGGGCAATACCGCCGTTGTTATCGTGACCGAGATGACCGCCCTGAATGCTGAGACGGACGCTGTTATTTTCACCGCTTACACCGGTCTGATGGCTGCGGGAGCCTGCCAGAATCCGGTCATAGTCCATTGCCTGTGTCAGCATGGAGGCATACAGGGGGACTTCAGCACGATAAGCATTTTCACTGCGCAGGTACCAGTCTTCATCGCTGTCACGGTTCAGGGTGTAGTTAAAGGCGCCGGCCTGAAGCGGGCGACTCAGGGCAAACGCACCTTCTTCTGTGGTGGCACCATTCTGTGCATCCACAACCCGGATACCCTGTCCGGAGGTTGCCACCCCGAGGTTACTGTTTCCGACATTTGTAAACGCCAGCCAGGTTTTGCCGGTTGCCTGACCACCATTAATCACCAGCTGGTCAGAGGCATTGCTGCCATCAAGGCGAACACGCATATTGATGGTGCCACCCTGACCGGTGAGGTTATTGGTGGTCAGTTTATGGAACGTTACCGGGGAGTCGCCTTTTGCAACAGCACGGCTCAGTACGGCATCCTGTGTCGTCTGATTATCAAAGTGAATCTCTCCTGCGTTAACAATATCGCCGGTACTGACCACATCACCATTCAGTACCATACTGGCGCCTTTACTGAGCTGTGTTCTTCCACTCAGACTTCCCCCGGCAGCCAGCGTCAGTGTTCCACGATGTCCGACAGTGGTGTTGCCAGCCTGTCCCCCGGCATTAACCGTAAAGCTGCCGCCATTTTCCAGCAGCAGGCCGCTGGCCTGACCGGATATGCCATCAATACTGAACTTACCGCTGGCATTGGTCCCCTCAACAGTGGCACCACTGTCTGCAATCAGGGCACCACCGGATGTCATGGTGACATCTGTTGCCTTACCACCGGCAGATACTGCCAGGATACCGCCGTCATCCACCAATGTTTTCTGCGCTGAATGGCCCTCCAGTACATCCAGGCGACCGCCGGACTCCAGAACAACGCCGTCAGCCTTACCGTTTTCCACCGTGAAATTCCCCAGACGGTTGCTGCCAAGAACCGTTGCTGCAGTACTGGTGACCAGTGCGCCGCCCTGCTTCAGGGTGACATTCGTGGCTGTACCACCGGCGTTCACCTGCAGTTTGCCTTTCTGGTTAACGGTGGTGAAATCCGCCAGACCACCTTCCTTGATAATCTGCCAGCCGTCACTGTTTACAACAGTGCCAGACGCCGTACCGCCGTTGTGCACATACTGGTACCCCCCATTCAGCGTGGTATCCAGTGCGTGACCATGTACAGTCTGGTCGCCGCCGGCATAAACCACCGTGGTATTTGCCGTTCCTTCAGCAGCCACAATCTGACGACCATTTTTATTGATGGTGGTGCGTACGGCATCTCCGTAGACGGTCTGCCCGGTATCACCATTTTCCGCATCCGGTCCCCCTTCCGCGCCGGTATTCACAACCGTGTCGGTTGCCACTGCGCCGGATTTGACGGCCTGCCAGCCCTTCTCATTAATGACGGTACCCGTTGCAATCCCGCCTTCATGTACCCACTGCTCACCGCCGTTCAGAGTGGTATTCATTGCCTGCCCCTGAAGGCTCTGTCCGCCTCCGGCACTGATAACCGTGTCTGAAACGCTTCCTCCGGCATTCACTCTCTGAAGACCACCACCGGTGACAGTAGTGTTGTTGGCGATACCGCCATTTTGTATCCATTGCCCGCCGGTATTGGCCTCGTTATCCGGCCCATACTCCAGACCGGTACTGATGGTCATTCCGTTGGCTGTACCGAAGACAATCTGGTTGTCATGATTTTCCAGTGCTCCGCCGTTCACGGTTTCTCCCGCCTGTACAACCGTGTCAGCAGCCAGTGCCGGGACTGACGTGACAGCAGCAAGAGACAGAGCAACCGCCACACCGGCGCGTTTTCCCCGTGAGCGGACCAGTTCGGAAGCCACCACCGGGGTGCCCGTAATGTGATTCCATACCAGCCTGTAGCTGGTGTTCAGATGTCGTTTCATCAGCTTTTCCTTACAGAGGGTGAATAAAAAAAGCCGGTACCCACAAATGTGGATACCGGCAGGTACAAAACAGCATGGTCAGATAAAGTGGTTTTTCCCGGGCATAAATGCTTCCCCTCTCTCATCCGCCAGAGAAGTATCAGTCCGTTGTGTGCAATTCCGTTCTGCATGATGAAGAGATTCAGCTGCCTTTTCGCAGACCATTAACCACTATAAACGATCGATAGTAACGATCGATACCTGTTTTATCGATCGTTTTATTCTATTAACAGCAGGGAGGTCACGCAAGAGAAAGAGGTGGGTATGAGGGGGGGGGTCATGTTTTCAGTTGGTTAACGCAATGTAATCAGGCATTTCCCCTGGCAGAGTGTTCAGAAGAAAATCCAGTTCCATACAGCGCGGGCAACAGAGACCACCGTGTCACGGACAGCGCGCAGAACCGTACGGGCAACAGAGGCAATACAGACGCTCTCCGCCGTGTCAAATATCCGGTCCACCGCACCGGTGAACTGTTCACGGGCCTGCCCCCGGACAGATTCCGTGCGCAGCTCGTCCTGCAGGCGGGTCATCAGGGGACTGGCGGCATGGTCGGGAAGCGCTGCCATGAGCGCACTGACCAGCGTATCCAGTTCCCAGCCGGTGTGGGCCGATACGGCAACAACCGGATGAACGGGCCGGAACAGCCGGAATACCGCCTCCTTTTTTTCGCGAATATTCTGTGCCTGTGCGGGAGAAGGCTGAATACCGGCCATATCCCATTCATGGCAGGGCTCCGTTTTGTCGGCCTGCGTCACCACAAACAGCACCTGCTGATGTCCCCGGTGCAGGATGTGTCGCCAGAAATACTCATCCACAGACAGGGCACGGTCATCGGCTTTAATCAGCCACAGCACCAGGTCCAGTTCAGGCAGAATGTCACGGTACAGGGCTTCATACTCTGCATCCCTGTCCCGGCTCTCGCCCACCCCGGGCAGGTCAGTGATAACCATGCTGTGACCGTGACCACTCAGACGGAAGCGCCGCACTTCCCGGGTGCCGGCGTGAACATCACTGACCGGGGTGACCTCCCCCTGAAACAGTGCATTACAGAGTGAGGATTTACCGGCCCCGCTTTTACCCATAATGCCAATCACGGGTTCGTGACTGGTGAGTTTGCGCAGATGTTCCAGGATGTGGCGGGAAAGCGAGTAAGGCAGGGAGGAGAGCGGTTTTTCAATTGCCTCAATGGCATCAGACGGATTCATATATGTATTCCCGGTGAAAAAAGACAAAACTCCGCGCACCGGAAAGGTGGCGGGGGATTCACGGAGATAATATCTGTCTGAGATTATTTAGAATGTAACAGGTAATGAATTACTTCCTTCGCTTGTGTTCAATATATTTTTCTGTAATCAGCATTTCAAAAAACTCTCCTGTTCTCAGACCGTAAACAGTTCTGAGTTCATCAAGCATTTCTTTCGCATTGCTTCTTATATGTATATTAATGGCCTTTTTACCATCACTCCGATATTTGTCCTTTTGTTTTTTCTGATGCCAGGCATGATTTATTCGTGTTCTGAACAGTTCAATGGTATCAGGTGCCTCTTTCCATAAAGCAAAGGCGACGAGAGAGGCAAGATAATATTCTTTCGTTGAAGATGGTATGAACCACCGGGTCACTGGGTTATGTACCGGATGTGTTTCATCCTGTTTTTGTTTCAGTCTTGTCCAGAACCACTGACACATTTCATCATCGTCAGGAAGGAGCCACTTAAACTTTTGACATGCGCTTTTATTTTTAAGCCACGTCTGCCTGAGTTCCTCGAGGTATATGCTTTTTGCATTTTTATTAACTAAAGAATGGCAGGAATCAAAATATGAAATGATTACTTTTATTCGTTCGTTATGGGATGATGGATTATCCGGAAGGTTACTTTTTTTGTAAGTATTTAACGTTTCATCGGTAACTGTTCGTCTTTTTCTGACTTCAATTCCGTTTTTTATCCCTGATGAATTATGGTTTATTTCCGGGAAATTTGTATGGTCTTCCTTCGACAGATAAATAGTAGTCCAGGTAAAGAAAGTCGCAAGTTCGTCAGTTTTCAACCAGAGAAAACTCTCTTCAGGCAGTATTGCCTGCCCTGCAATAATTTCAAGTTCATTAATTTCTTTGCTGAGAGCTTCTTCTGCAGTCGAACCAAAAACACCAAAAGAATTGTTTGAAGCTTTATAATACTTTTCTTTTAAAAACAAATTAACATTTCTGATACAGTTTTGTGGGTTGTCAGGCGCAAACTGAGGGAATTCATTGGGGTATTTGTGATTCAGATATTCAGCATAAAACCGACATTTACGGGGATCTTTGCATTTGATAAGCATCTGTTCGTTATTCATTATCTCACTCCATGGCGCCTCTCTTATAACAAAATCGTCTCAATTGTATTTAGTCACTAAGTGATTATCAAATGTTTTTGTTAGTGTTTATTTGTGTTTTTAAATGTTTATGTGATGTTATCAGTGTTTTTATATAAAGATACATTGATGTTTTTATGATGGTAAAAACCATTTTTTCTTTTATATTCATCGGGTTATTATTGTTTATTCTGCGTTTTTGGGATGACAGAAAAGAATGGGCTGTGTTGATCACATGCGCCGTATGCGCTGTCCGGGTGTCAGTGCACCTCAATATTCAGTGTTTTCCTGTTGATTGGTGTTGTTAATCTTATGTTTTGGTTTTGTTTTATTGTGTGGTTGTGAATGTTGTGTTTGTTTTGATTGTCGGGAAAGAAAAAAGAAGGCTATGATGCACTAATCAGGAAATATTTTCGACGCCGGTTGAGTTAAAAGAACAGATAGAGTGGACAGGTGTTGTGTTAATAGTTTACGGCTGACAGCATTCTTATTTTAATAACAGGTGTTATTATTTATAGATTTATACAGACGATACTCCCGCTAAATAGTCAGGTGATGATGGTCGTCGAGTGGTTTTATAAGCTACGTATAGCTCTGTAAGACTTATTAATTCAACGCTGACTACCGTTTATTGATATACTTGTATTCGGGAAATGTCATAAAAAATGTCACGTTGTTTGCAGAATCTTTTGTTTTTTAGTTTCTGATACGCAATGACTAAGCAGGAGGACTCACTTTGTTTGTATGTTGACCGTGATCGCCAGTGGAGATGAACAATTGACTCTTACATTGAGAAATATACTCTTTTGTATTTTATCGTTTATCCGCATGAAGTAAATAATCTTCAGCAATGTTATTTATGTAAATGTTATCATCTTACCCTGAATGTTCATTTTATCAGTATGATATTCCATTGTTTACTGATGAAATTTACCGGTAAATGACCTTGTTAAGATTGCCAGAACGACAGTTTTCGCTGATTCTGTGCAATGGAAGAGATGTTATATCATCTGTTTAAGCAATAAGTTTAATACAAATTTCAGAAGATGTGTTGGTGAGTTGATGACTAATTTTCAGAGGGGGATGGAAAAGTGTATGGAATCCCATAAAGAAAAAATCGTTATTGTCCAGTTGACGTACATTTCTGGGTGATGACTCCAGTCAGCGGAACATGTGTTTTCGATGAATGACCCAATAACTTTCTCGTGAATTTCCACGTAGCATGAAAAGCAAATCGTTTTCCGGTCCAGCCGTTTGATGTGGGAACGGGGGCAGATGGTGGTGCTCAATGCGCCGGGTAAATATCAATACGATTTGAGGAACCATTTGCTGGTTAATCTCTTTCCGATAGCATTGGATGCAGCAATCACTACATCCAACGTGAATAACCATGAATTGCACAGAAACAATATACCTGCGACCCTCTCCGGAAATTCCGGTATCACTGACTACGTACCGCCCGGGAGTGATTATGAATCAACAGGCGTATAACAGGTACTCGTCAATCATCAGTTCAAGCTCGCGCTTTTCCCGTTTGCGCGCCACAGCCCAGCTTTCAAGTTCTGCGTGTGATTTATGCTTTAACTCTTCAGTCCAGGGCTGCATGGAGTGGGCGCACATCAGATCATACCAGCACAGCCATATCAGGGTGTGGTAGAGATCGCGATCGTCAAAACGCCGGAGCAGACTGTTCAGCCTGTTTGCCAGTCGGCTTTCTCCCAGACGATGTAGTTCACTGAGTAAAACACCACCCAGGTTAAAATGTGTAAGTAGCATGATTTCATGAGTCTGAATGCTGGTCATTAACCCTTCCTGAATGGCAGGAATGAACGGTGGCGTTCCCGGGTTGACTACCTGATAGAGTCCCTGTGGTGCCACCGAGATGATGGTGCCTTTTTCCGGCAGAAAAAAGTGGGCCAGGGTCAGGCGATGATAACCATGAAGATGCGGAGAGCCCATTCCATGAGCGACAATAAACCGGGTTACACTTGCCATCCATTTCTGATGCTGGGTGAGCAGCAGATCACACCGGTTTTCAAGTTTTTGCATAATATTCTCTCCTTTAGCACGCAGCAAAATGCCTCCGGAGGCCGGATAGTGTATTCGCTGCGGTTGAACGGGTAATGGTCAGGAATTACGGACGGGATTGTGCAATACGCGCCTGCAACCAGGCTTCCACTTCACTTTTCAGCCATCGGGAGCTGCGGCCGAGTTTGATGGGGGCCGGAAAGGCACCATCCTTGATGAGCCTGTAAAACCACTTATCGGTTAAGCCGGTCAGTTGAGTGATAAACGCCATGTCGACCATCTGGTCATCCATCAGCGAAACTGGGGTATTCATGAAAATGTTCCTCCGGATGTTGTTAATCTCAACCGGCGTTGGTGATGAAAAACGCACCACCTTCACCGGCATAACAACCGGGGAGAAACGTAAAAAATGAGCAGGGGAATATTCCTGCCGGGAGATAAACAGGGAGCATGATGCTGGGATACCCGGTGGCTACCGCGAAACGATGTTTCTCGCGCGTACGCACGACAGAGAAGGGATGATTTTCGGGAGGATTAGGGGAAGAACCGTCGTTCTGATAATTGCAGAGTTATTTACGGGGCGGTTACGGTGGGGCAGCTCGTGCCTTGTGGGCAGGGACAGGTATCACCGATGGGATAAGACTGTCTGATTGGTATTATAAATATATAAGAGAGATCAAACACATGAGATCATATATGTGAAATAAACACTGTGAGTGCGATCAGTGGGCATGAGAACGCAGTAGCAGCAGATTGTGTTGTATCCACAGTGCTATCTCTGATAGCAGGCGTATAACCTGCGTATATAAAACGTACCAGCAACGCACGTGAACAGAGTGTATTAAGCATCCCTCTGAGCGGTAAACGTATCCGACCTGGTGAGTGACAGTCTGAGAGACCGGTTAAGTGGTGGCACGGGAGTAATGAGTTTGGGGAGGGTATCAGAATGCCAGGCTGGTGCGGTATGCTGACAGTATCACGTTAATTGCAGCATAAAGTGATGAGAGGCTAATGGAAGTTAAAACCAAAGAAGACTGGCTGTATCAGTTCCGTCGTTGTTCATCCCGGGAGACGCTGGAAAAAGTGATTTCCCACACACGTTATAAACTTACCCCTGTGGAGCTGGAAGCCTTCAACTCTGCGGTCGATCACCGGCTGGCAGAACTAACCATGAACAAACTTTACGATCGCGTTCCGGCTTCTGTCTGGAAATATGTCACCTGAACGTTTGGTAATCACAGCGGAGTTGCACCAGGTGTTATCTGCTCTGTGCGATTCTTTTTGTCGCAAAGCTGTTGTCGGGAACCAGGATAATACCGGGAACGTTAAGCGGTATAGCGACAACAAAGAATTCGAAATCAAAAGGGAATGGTGCCTGAGGCGTGGGCAGTAATGGGCTGATTTTCAGGCATTACCGGCCTGTATCTGCTGAGGTTTTCTCGTATTTACCGGGGGGCCGGTGCGTTACTGTCTGGCACAACAAACGCAGCGGGTCGCTCTGCTCCGCCGATTCCTGATAATCCCTCCCCAGTAACCTACTGCAACAGTACAAATACACTGACGCCTGAAACGGTAACCAGAATCAGCACCAGCAGTAACGTCAGTAGACAGAACAGACGATCGGTCTTCCGGTAATAACCGGAAGGATCGACAGCTCCACAATCCGTAACCAGTTTTTTACATTAAAAAAACAACGCCGGTAATTCAATCGTCAGTCCGGAGACTACCGTTCGGGTTATCACAGAGTGCATGAGACATTGCCTGCTGGAGATAACTTCAGGGGCTCTTCGCATTTTTTACAGCGTGGTTATTCCGTATGAACCATACGGAGATTTAATCATGACCTACAAATACAACCCCTTCTGGCAACAACGTATCCGTGAGACGGTGCTGCGCGCACTGGATGTTCATCCCCGCCTGACGGCACTTCGGGTTGACCTGCGTCTCCCGGATGTACCGGCAGCAACGGACGCAGCTGTGATATCCCGCTTCATCAATGCCCTGAAAGCACGAATCGACGCTTACCAGAAGCGTAAGCGCCGTGAAGGTAAACGCGTACATCCCACGATCCTGCATTACGCCTGGGCCCGGGAATTCGGGGAGCTTAAAGGCAAAAAACACTATCACCTCCTGCTGCTGGTCAACCGGGATACCTGGTGTCGTGCCGGCGATTACCGCGCTCCGGGATCACTGGCCGGGATGATTAAACAGGCCTGGTGCAGTGCCCTGGGGGTGGATGCCGGAGATCATACCACGCTGGCGCATTTTCCTGACACGCCGGCGGTGTGGCTGGCGCGTAATGATGACACCGGCTTTCAGCAGGTGCTGGAACGTGCTGACTATCTGGCGAAGGAGAGTACCAAAGCTTACGGCACCGGTGAGCGCAACTTTGGCTGCAGTCGTGGCTGAGCCCGACAGACGACTTATCTGACCTTAGTGTGATGACGCGTTCACAGCGACCACACTGATTTTCCCTTCTGAGACTGAACTGAAAACCGCTATTCACACCTGACCACGCTGCCCGTACCGGGACGGCTGTTGCCTGCGTGTCGTCTGGCGGCTGAGGAATATGACTATGTACGCAAAATCCTTTCTCGCACTTGATGGCAACGGGCGTCTGACTGGTGCCCGTACCGCACAGACTGCACCTTACGATCGCTACACTTGCCACCTTTGCGGCAGTGCACTCAGATACCACCCGCAATACGACACTGAGCGTCCCTGGTTTGAACACACTGACGACGGGCTGACGGCTCACGGTCAGCAGTGTCCTTATGTCAGACCGGAGCGCAGGGAGATACAACTGATTAAGCGTCTGCAGCAATTCGTACCAGATGCCTTACCCGTGGTGCGTAAAGCCAGCTGGCACTGCAGACAATGCCGCCACGATTATTATGGGGAGCAGTACTGCACACACTGTCATACAGGGCGTTTCAGTGAGGAGGCAGTGGCAGGATGAACGGTCTAAAAACGGGGCTGGGGATCACGCCGGGTGAGCACATTATCAGTGCTGATTCTGCGCTCAGCAGAAATATCAGGCATTGTTTCTGCCTTTCCTGTCGTGGCCGGTTGATTTTGCAGACAGATGCTCAGGGGGCGTGGTTTGAGCACGATTTACATGCCCTGACTGCGCAACAGAAGGCGGCCTGTGTGGTGCTGAATCCGGAAAAGTCCCACCCTTACATTGAGGATATGGCGATGTTTTTATCGCCATTACCGACCGTGCTGGAGTGGCATTGTGTGATGTGCGAGAGGTTTTTTCATGGGAAGAAGTTCTGTGAGGCCTGTGGTACGGGGATTTATTGCAGAGCGGTATGTACAAAGTCTGTTTACAGGTACCAGCCAGATTTGCTCCGGGACCTGGAGTGAGGAGGACGCAACATAATGACTTTATCATGACAGGAACGCTTATGCCGGAGCCTTACGGTCCGGCGTTTTGTTCCGCAAACGGTGGATCACTGGCTGCATCTGCTGGCGATCTGTTTTACGCACCACTCAGACAAGAGAGACATTGACGAACTTCATCACCTGCGGACAAATGTTTTGGGTATTTAACGAAGTTGCGCGGAATAACCATAGCCACTGGTTATGGCAACAATTTTTCGTCGATGACTGGATGAATCATCTGTGCTTCTGTTGATTTTTATGGACTGATGGCGTTTTGTCAGCTGAATATTTATACGGGATTCTCTTCAGTACGATTACACGAATTGACTATCTTTTTTTCGGTGGTTGTTTATCAGGACATCACAGCTAATGAGGCCGAAGAGGTCAGCTGTCAGAAAAATGCGGCGTTGTCATGGGATACTGCATCAGTAATCTGTATCTGAGAGTGGTATAAAAATCTTGATTAGACAACATTTCAGTTAACGCCGTAAAGTAACAATATAAGTTCTTGATTGTTAAATCATGGTTATATTTCAGTAGAGGAGTGAGTGAAGTTCATGCAGAAAAAATGCATGTTTTTATTAATACTTTTCCGTTTCCCTTGCTACCTCCCATAAAGTACGGGCACCACGACGAAGAGGCGTACGCCTTATTTTTCCTTCTTTTTCAAGACA
>NZ_PTSN01000016.1:0-148850 GCF_002965865.1 Escherichia sp. MOD1-EC6098 | reverse complement strand
ATATATATGAAATTAAATTGCCATATTGAATATCACCATAAAAAAGATACTAACTGCTATATTACATTGTGTTCTGTGATATGCATCATTGTTTCATTCTGGGTTTTTGATGATTCTATTAATTAGGAATTTTAATCGATACAGTTATGCTTATGTATCATTTATATGATTTTACATCATCAGGTGTAACAGATGGACACTCCTGTTTCACGCAGTGCACTATATGGAAAGCTGACCAAATCTTTATTTAGATCTTTGGAATCCGCGACAACGTTCTGTAAATTACGTGCTAATCCTTATGTCGAACTGACACATTGGTTGCATCAACTCATACAACAACCAGAGAATGACATTCACAATGTGCTTCGACACTATCAAATAACATCTGCTGATGTAGAGAATGCGTTAATTCGACAACTGGAGATATTGCCTGCCGGGGCGAGTGTAATTAACGATTTTTCCCATCATATCGATCTATCTGTCGAAAAAGCCTGGATGTTGGCAAGTATCCGTTTTGGTGATCAAAAAATTCGTAGTGGCTGGTTATTACTTGCCTGGTTAACCACGCCAGAATTGCATCGGGTGTTAAAAAATATCTGTGCGCCTTTGGCTGGGCTACCGGTAGATGAACTATTAGATATCCTTCCGTCTTTAATCACATCATCTTCTGAAATAACAGAAATGCCATATGACGGCTCGGGTTTGAATTCTGCAGTACCGGGGGAAGCTAGCCAGGTATTTGCCAGCGAATCAAGCGGAAGTAAATCTGCGCTGGCGAAATACTGTCAGGACATGACTACACTGGCGCGTGAAGGCAATATTGATCCGGTCACCGGCCGCGAACACGAAATTCGTACCATGACGGATATTCTGCTGCGTCGTCGGCAGAACAATCCGCTGCTGACCGGCGAGGCGGGCGTCGGGAAAACGGCTGTGGTGGAAGGATTTGCGCTGGCGATTGCCCGGGGCGAAGTGCCGCCTTCACTGCGAAACGTGCGTCTGCTGTCGCTGGATGTCGGGGCGCTGCTGGCCGGGGCGTCCATGAAGGGCGAATTTGAATCCCGCCTGAAGGCGCTGTTGGAAGAGGCTGCGCGTTCGCCGCAGCCGGTTATTCTGTTTGTCGATGAAGTTCACACCCTGGTGGGCGCTGGTGGTACATCCGGTACGGGCGACGCTGCCAATCTGCTGAAACCGGCGCTGGCGCGTGGCACCCTGCGCACCATCGGCGCAACCACCTGGAGTGAGTACAAACGCCATATCGAAAAAGATCCGGCGCTGACCCGGCGTTTTCAGGTGTTGCAGGTGGCAGAGCCGGAAGAGGTTGCTGCTGTTGAGATGGTACGCGGGTTAGTCACCACGCTGGAAAAACACCATGACGTCCTGATCCTTGATGAGGCTGTGCGCGCCGCCGTACAGCTTTCTCACCGTTACATTCCGGCCCGGCAGCTACCGGACAAGGCTATCAGCTTGCTGGATACGGCGGCGGCCCGTGTAGCGCTGTCGCTGCATACCCCACCAGCGAAAGTCCAGTATCTGCGTCAGCAGCTCAATGCCGCCGAACTGGAGCAGGAGTTGTTATTAAAGCAGGAAAAAATGGGTATCCGCGCAGAGCGGGGCGACATACTGACGATACGGATCGCCTCACTGAATGCAGATCTTTCTGACACCGAAGCGCGCTGGCAGCAGGAACTGGAGTTGGTTCATACCTTACAGGAACAGCGTGCCTCAGAGCCCGATGAGCGTGATGAAACCACGTTACAACAGTCGGAAACTGCATTACGAGTCTGGCAGGGTGAAAACCCCATTGTGTTCCCGGAAGTTAACGCGGCGGTGGTGGCAGCGATTGTCTCCGACTGGACAGGCATTCCCGCCGGGCGCATGGTGAAAGATGAAGCCAGCCAGATCCTCGAACTCCCCATCCGTCTGGCGCAGCGTGTTACCGGGCAGATGGATGCGCTGGTGCAGATTGGTGAGCGTATCCAGACCGCGCGGGCGGGTTTAGGTGACCCGCGTAAACCAGTGGGTGTCTTTCTGCTGGCCGGGCCGTCCGGTGTGGGTAAGACCGAAACCGCGCTGGCGCTGGCGGAAGCTATTTACGGCGGCGAACAGAACCTGATCACCATCAATATGAGCGAGTTTCAGGAGTCCCATACCGTCTCCACGCTGAAAGGTGCGCCGCCCGGCTACGTGGGCTATGGCGAAGGCGGCGTGTTGACGGAAGCTGTACGTCGTCATCCCTGGAGCGTGGTGCTGCTCGACGAAATTGAAAAAGCCCATCATGACGTCCATGAGTTGTTCTACCAGGTATTTGATAAAGGCGCGATGGAGGATGGCGAAGGTGTCCACATCGATTTCAAAAATACCACGCTGTTGTTGACCACTAACGCAGGAGCGGACCTTATCAGCCAGATGTGTGAGGATCCGGCGCTACTGCCTGATTTGTCAGGATTAAAAGAAGCCTTAATGCCGGAGTTACGCAAACACTTCCCGGCTGCTTTCCTGGGACGGGTGACGGTTATCCCCTATCTGCCGCTGGATGAGACGGCGCGTGGCGTTATTGCCCGCCTGCATCTTGACAGGCTGATGGATCGGATGGCAGAGCAGCATGGCGTTTCACTCGTCTATGGCGATGAATTAATTACGCACATAGTGGCACATTGCCCGATGCACGAAACCGGCGCTCGTTTGCTTATCGGCTATATCGAACAACATCTCCTCCCACAACTGTCCCGTTACTGGTTGCAGGCGATGACAGAGAAAACGGCCATCACGCAAATCCGCATTCGTGTTGATGAGGATGAACAGATTATTTTTGAAACGGTTCATGAAGCATGATTTATCCGTATGAACCAACTGTTTGCTGTGCATTTTTAAACTGTACCGTTGAACCGCTCTCCTGGCGGTCGGCGGCTGACTGATAAGGAAATGAAGGATTATGGCTATCAACAACAGCGCGCAGAAGTTTATTGCCCGCAACCGTGCGCCCCGCGTGCAGATTGAGTATGACGTTGAGATTTATGGCTCCGAAAAAAAAATCGAACTGCCGTTTGTCATGGCGGTGCTGGCCGATCTGGCCGGTAAGCCACGTGAAGAGTTGCCCACAGTAACCGATCGTAAATTCCTTGATATTGACATCGACAATTTCAACGAGCGAATGAAGGCTATTGCGCCGCGCGTGGCGTTTGCTGTCCCCAATACGCTGACGGGCGAAGGGCAGTTAATGGTCGATATTACGCTGGAGAATATGGATGATTTTTCACCTGCGCAGATTGCCCGCAAGGTGGACGCCCTGAACCAACTGCTGGAAGCACGTACTCAGCTTGCCAACCTACAAACCTATATGGATGGTAAAGCAGGAGCAGAAAATCTGATCAATAAACTCTTACAAGACCCGACGTTACTGAACGCTCTGGCCAGTGCACCAAAACCTGTCACTCAACAGGAAAGTGTCTTATCAGGTGAAACGGGAACAACAGACTAACTGCGATTTTATTAAGGAACTTTCATGGTAAACGATACTCTTCTGGCGACAGGCGATCTCACTGCTGAGCAAAGCACAGCCTATCAGGACACTGAATTTGATTCACTGCTGGATAAAGCCTTCCGTCCCAAGACACCTCAGGCTGCAAAGGCTGTTGAGGCTGCAGTTCAGACGCTGGCCCAACAGGCTCTGACAAATACAGTCACCGTCAGTGACGATGCTTACAAAAGTATTGCTACGATTATTGAGCAGATCGATTTCAAATTAACGGAACAGATCAAGCTAATCCTGAGTCATCCGGATTTTCAGAAACTGGAGTCTTCCTGGCGTGGGATGGAACATTTGGTTTACAACACCGAAACCGATGAAAAATTAAAAATCCGCTTTATGAACCTTTCAAAGGATGAATTGCGGAAAAATATGAAGCGTTACAAAGGGATCGCCTGGGATCAAAGCCCCATGTTCAAAAAGCTGTATGAAGCTGAATATGGGCAGTTAGGCGGAGAACCCTACGGTTGTATCATTGCGGATTATTATTTTGATCACACCCCGCCGGATGTGGATCTGCTCGGCTCCATTGCCAAAGTGGCTGCCTCAGCCCATGCGCCGTTTATTGCCGGGGCCTCTCCGTCAGTGTTGCAGATGGACTCCTGGCAGGAACTGGCTAACCCGCGTGATCTGACCAAAATTGTGACCCAAAACCTCGAATACGCTCCGTGGAATTCGCTGCGAAAAAGTGAGGATTCTCGTTACATTGGTCTGACGATGCCACGTTTTCTCTCCCGTTTGCCTTATGGTGCGAAAACAAACCCTGTCGATGAGTTTGATTTTGAAGAAGATGCAGATGGTGCAGACCACAGCAAATATGTCTGGAGCAATGCTGCCTATGCAATGGGCGTAAATATCAACCGTTCTTTCAAACATTACGGTTGGTGTACGTTGATCCGTGGTGTGGAGTCTGGTGGTGCGGTGGAAAACCTACCCTGTCATACATTCCCTACCGACGATGGTGGTGTGGACATGAAATGTCCGACGGAAATTGCCATCTCTGACCGTCGGGAAGCTGAACTGGCGAAAAATGGTTTTATCCCGCTGATCCACCGCAAAAACTCTGATTACGCCGCCTTCATTGGCGCACAGTCGTTGCAAAAACCACAGGAATATTACGATCCGGACGCCACGGCCAACGCCAATCTCTCCGCACGCCTGCCGTATCTATTCGCCTGCTCGCGGTTTGCGCACTTCCTCAAATGTATCGTGCGCGACAAGATTGGCTCGTTCAAAGAGCGTGAAGATATGCAGCGCTGGCTCAATGAATGGATCATGAACTACGTTGATGCCGATCCGGTGAACTCCTCGCAGGAAACCAAAGCCCGCCGTCCGTTGGCTGCTGCTGAGGTAGTGGTGGAAGAAGTGGAGGGGAATCCGGGTTATTACGATGCCAAATTCTTCCTGCGCCCGCATTTTCAGCTTGAAGGATTAACAGGATCGCTGCGTCTGGTGACAAAACTGCCGTCAGTAAAACAGGGTACTGCCTGATTTTTATGAATATTTTAATGAATGATGTCGGGTAATACTCAGGGGGGATATATGGCATATGTTTATGGACTGGTAGATTCATTGCAGGGCACTGAAATGGTGGGAATGGCGGGGGCAGGAGACAGAAAGGAATGTGTGTTCTTGGTTCAGGTATATGCACATGTGGGGCATACCGGAACGTGGAAGCAGGGTCGGAAGGTTTTCGGAGACAAATCGATTCCCAGAGGAACAGCAATTGCGACTTTTGTGAATGGGAAATATCCATCGGGGGACAATGCTCATAAACATGCTGCTTTCTATCTCGAACAGGATGATTCGTATATTTATGTTATGGATCAGTGGACAGGCAAAGCCTCGAATGTATCTGCGCGCAAAATCTCCAGAAAAGGTGGGATGCGCAGTGATGGGACATATCATGATGCCAGTAATAACGCTGAAGCTTTTTATGTTATTGAGTAGAGGATAGATTCAATGGGGACCCGTTTTATTTTTTCTCTGTTATTGGGTTATATGTTGTTTTATTCACAATTTGTTGCAGCGTGGGAAGTCAGTTGCCCCGAGTTTATCAATATAAAATCCTCAACGACAGTACTGGAGTCGGATGTACCTGCATCCTGGCAGGGATCTTCCCGCTATGAACCCCGTCTGTGGCTGGACGGCGTAGGGATGTCGCAGGGAAAACCTGAAAATCGGATAGATCTAAAACCAGAGACAGAGAAAATAAAGGGTGAAACCAGGCAAATATGGGATACAACAATGACCACTAATCAGGATAGTGAGCGTTACTGGGTTTCTTGTATTTATAACCACGGACAGGTTTGGTTATCACAACCAGTACCAGCATCTGCAACACAGTGCCAGGCATCTTCTTTACAGCGTCAGCGGGAACAAGGAGAGTCATTGATATCTGTGATATGTAAATAGACGTAATACATTCAACATGTAAATTAATTAAATACTGGTATCTCATTACCGGAAATTATACAGCCTTCTGTTCTTCTGAAATAAAGGAGAGGGGGTTCTGTACGGCAATGGTTTATCTGCATTCAGCTATGCAGATAAATCAGAGATTATTTTTAAGTAATTCTTAATAAGGAAATAAAAATGGCTTATGACATTTTTTTGAAAATTGACGGCATTGACGGCGAGTCAATGGATGATAAACATAAAAATGAAATTGAGGTGCTGAGCTGGCGCTGGAATATCCACCAGGAATCCACCATGCACGCGGGCAGCGGCCTGGGATCCGGTAAAGTCTCCGTGACTAACCTAGAGTTTGAACATTATATCGATCGCGCCAGCCCGAACCTGTTCAAATACTGCTCCTCCGGCAAGCATATTCCGAAGTCCATCCTTGTCATGCGTAAAGCAGGCGGCAATCCGCTGGAATACCTCAAGTACACTTTTACTGACCTGATTGTGGCTGTGGTTTCCCCCAGTGGTAGCAAGGAGGGCGAGATCGCCTCCCGCGAAAGAGTCGAACTCTCTTTCAGCACCGTGAAACAGGAATACGTGGTGCAGAACCAGCAGGGCGGCAGCGGCGGCACTATCACGGCAGGTTACGATTTCAAAGCTAACAAAGAAATTTAAGCAATTTTTTTCCGGCCAGGTATATAGCCTGGCCGTTCTTTATTATTTGATTTTAAAGGAAATTACAGTGAATAAATGGCGTGACCCCGGTTGGCGGTTATGGGCGGTAGCGTTGTTTTTTATCTGCCTTTTGCCCGGGTGCAGCATTGACAGCGACACCGTGCCGGACCTGATGTCACAGCGACTTGATCTGGTGATGAAGGCTTCCGATAAGGTGAACCCAGACAATCAGAAGAAAGCCGCGCCCATAGAGATACGCGTTTATGAACTGAAAAATGATGCAGCTTTCACGGCGGCGGACTGGTGGTCTCTTCAGGACAATGACAAAACTGTTCTTACCGATGATTTACTGCACCGCGACAGCTTTATCCTGCGTCCGGGCGAGGAGAAAAAGCTGCGTCGCTCTCTCAATAAAGAAACCACGGCACTGGGGATCCTTGCTGGCTATCGCAATCTGGGAAAATCGGTATGGCGAGTCACGTATAAAATTCCTGATCCCCCGGAAAAAAGCTGGTACAGCCGCTTTATGCCAAAGAAAAAAGTCGAACTGGATGCCGGTATAGAGCAAAGCGCCATAGTGATTAAAGAACGGGATGAGTAAATTATGAGTTGGAATAACCGGGTAGTCTGGAGTGAAGGGCAATTTTTGCTGCCACAGATGTTTCAGCAGCAGGAACGCTATCTGGAACATGTCATTCATTACCGCAGTTTGCCTCTTTCCCCCTTTTTCTGGGGCTTCAGTGAATACGGCATTGACAGTGAAGCACTGAACATCGGAAAGCTGGTACTCACGAAGGCTTTTGGGGTGTTTGCCGACGGAACACCGTTTAATGCGCCGGGACACACACCACTACCGCCGCCTCTTACCATCCTGCCAGAGCACCTTAACCAATTGATTTATTTGGCGGTGCCAATACGCACACCGAACAGCGAAGAAACCAGTTTTGGCAATAATCCAGAATCGCTGGCACGCTTTTCGGTTCATGAAAATGAAATCCGTGATGCAAACTCATTGGGGCGCGGCGCACAACTGTTGCAACTCAGCCACCTGCGCCTCCGTCTGTTGCCGGAAAAGGCGGTGACGGATGCGTGGATCGGCCTGCCGCTGACACGTATCACAGCATTGCATCCAGAGGGGCGGGTTGATATTGACGAAGATTTGATCCCGCCGGTGGTGAACTATCAGGCAAGTTCACTGATATGTACATGGTTGTCGTGGATCAACGATCTGATCAAAATGCGGGCAAATTCTCTGGCTGAGCGATTGACGGGCAGTGATAAACACGGCCATGAGGCGGCGGAAGTGTCGGATTACCTGCTATTGCAAATTCTCAATCGTTTTGGCCCCTTACTGATCCATATGTCGAAAACGCCGCTGTCGCCTGAAGTGCTCTATCGTAATCTTTGCGCACTGGCCGGAGAACTCTCTACCTACGTGCGTCCGCAAACACGCCGTCCGGAAAAATATAAAGAATATAAGCACCTGACGCCCTATGCCGGGCTGAAATCGGTGATAGATGAGGTGCAGTATCTGCTAAATGCTGTGCTGATCCGCGGGGCGCAGCGAATCACTCTGGAGGAGGGAACTTACGGTATTCTCAATGCGGTGATTGAACCTACCGAACTGTCAGATTTCAGCTCGTTAGTATTGGCGGTGAAGGCGCAGATGTCCGCCGAAACCTTGCTGCAACATTTTTCGGCTCAGACCAAAATAGGGCCGTCCGAACGCCTGCCGGAGCTGATTCGTTCGCACCTGCCGGGCCTTGCTTTACAGGTGCTGCCGGTGCCGCCGCGTCAGATTCCGTTCCAGTCCGGTTATATCTATTACGACATCCGTCGCGACGGCGTGCTGTGGGAACATATCGCCCGCTATGGCGGCATGGCAATGCATACCGCCGGAGAATTTCCAGGGCTGGAGCTGGAGCTGTGGGGAGTTCGCGATAAATGACCGACGATATTCTGACGCATCCTGCGATGAATACCCAGCCATTCCAGCCATCAGTGGGGGGGACAAAACCACCTGATAATGAAGGTTATGATATCGCAATACAGGACAGCCTTCGCAGGGAAGATATAAAGGTGGTGGTTGAAGACGGCCCGGATATGAAACTCCGGCTGGCCGAAATCACCGCTGCGGCTAATCCCCTGCTGGCGGCGGCAAGTCCGCTGCTGTGCGCACTGGCGCAGATGCCCCGTGAACTTGCCCCTGCTTTTGTCGAACATTACCGCGCCCTGCTGGAGCGTGAAGTTCGTCGGTATCAGACGCTGTGCGACCAGGCAAACCTGCGCCGCGAACATGTGTTGGCGGTGCGCTACTGCCTGTGTACGTCGCTTGATGAAGCCGCCAACAACACCACCTGGGGACGACGCGGTGTCTGGGCTGGGAAGAGTCTGCTGGTCACTTTTCATGGCGAAAGTGAAGGTGGCATCAAACTATTTCAGATAATTGGTCGTCTGGCCTCCAGCTTCCAGGAGCACAGCGATGTGCTGGAAATTATTTACCACATTCTGGGGCTGGGTTTTGAAGGTCGCTACAGCGTACGGCCCGACGGACGTAAGCAACTGGACGATATTCGCCAGCAACTGCTGACCCAACTGGTCCAGCGCCGCGATCCGGTCACGCCGACGCTCTCGCCGGGATTTACCGGAGCTGTCAGCGGACGGATGCGCCGGATGCGCCGGGTGCCGGTCTGGCTGAGTGCCGGAATAGCTCTGCTGGTGATGCTGACGTTGTTTGGCCTTTACAGCCACCGGATGAATCTCGCCACCTTAACCGTACAGCAGCATATCGACGCCATCGGTAAACACCTGTCGCCGCCACCGATTCCGGTGCACAAACTGCGACTGAAGATCCTGCTGGCGAACGAAATTGCCCGTGGCCTGCTGACGGTGGAGGAAGATGACCATCACAGCCGTGTGATCTTCCGAGGCGATACGATGTTTATACCGGGGCAGAAAACCGTAAATGATGCGCTCCGCCCGGTGATTGATAAGGCCGCGCGCGAGATTGCGCGTGTGGGCGGTGCGGTGACGGTGACCGGTCACACCGACAGCCAGCCTATCCACTCCGCTGAATTCCCGTCGAATCAGGTGTTATCAGAAAAACGTGCGGCAGAAGTGGCTTCGTTGCTGACGTCCGGTGGCGTTTCGGCCAGCCGGATCCGGGTTGTCGGGAAAGGGGATACCGCACCAGTGGCCGATAACAGCACTAAAACCGGACGGGCGCAGAATCGCCGGGTGGAAATTCTGGTGGTGGAGTGAGAAAAATGAAGAATCTGGACTGCAATGCATCGAATCATTCACCGGTATGGGGCGTGACCGAATTTATTTTCTGGAAATTAGCCGCAAAAAAATGGGGCGAAGGTGTACCTTATGGGCGTTATTTCAAAGATCGCTGGGTGAAACATAACCACCTTCTGATAACGTCGACTGCCAATACATATAATTTGCCAGCGCCTTTACTGGCTGGTGTGTGTTGGATAGAAGTCGGGGGAGAGCCCTGTATTGTAGATATGCTGGCATTTGATGCTCGGACTATTAACTGGAGTGGGCCTGAGTGGATTGATGAACATATCACCATGACTTCGAGACCAGAAAAAACATCTTTTGGTGCAGTGAGTATGCAATTGCGAACCACAGCCAGAACACCTGGGCTTGATGAGTCAAAAATGGATACCTCTCAATTGCGTGAACTGGCAAATTGCCTCCAGCATGATATTTTTAATATTCAACTTGTGGCCAGACATCTTTATCAATTAGCTGAAAGAGATGGATTTCAGTCCTCCTTACCACACCTGACGGAAGAGCAGATAAGAATTATTGGTGCCCGTTATAACCGGTGTATGTCGCTTACCCTGGAGAAAATAAAGGAAGATACCAGCTATGGCAATTTTATTGTCAACAACTGGTTGCATTTCTCTCGTTTATTCATCACCCATTAGGAGTCTTCGTGAGAAGAATAATTCAAATATCAGGATGGTTATTATTCATTATGGGTCTGATCATCATTATGCTTTTTTCCGGGAATGAGTATCAATAGATGCAGGATATAGATCCTTCAATAACAGCGTTGCCTCAGGGAAATGGGAACAGAGAAATAATCAAAATGTTGATTTATTTTATTTTGATAATTGTTCAGATTGCTCTTTATTTTTTTTCAGTAGCCCGTATTGGACGGATTTTTTCAGCTTGCGGCATTTTGCTATTACTGATTATCGCATGGAGTTCTGAACAATAATGCAAAAATTTCTCAGTCTGCTGTTTTCTCGCCGTGCGCTGGTCGTTGTCTGCGTGGTGGCGTTGGCGCTACTGGTCTGGTTTCTCGGGCCGCTGGTGGCGTTTGATACCCTGCATCCGCTTGCATCCGTGGGGAGTAGGGTAGTCACTATCGTTCTGTTACTAATGTTCCTCGCGCTGTGGCTGGTGAATTGGTCGATGAGCATCATTGGCGTGACGGTTCTGTGCCTGGTTATCGGCTTTGTCTCACCGTTGCTGGCCTTCGGTGACGTTCGCCCGTTTGCGCCGCTGTGGCTGCGTCTGACGCTAATCGGCATGATCCTGCTGAGCTATGCGCTGTATGGCCTGTACCGGCTTTGGCGGGCGTTGCGTCTGGATGAACAACTGCTGCGCCGTTTCTTGCATCCGCGCGGGGAAGACGTACCGGTGGCAGGGGAAATTAAGGCCGATCTGCGCACCGTCAGCCATATTTTCAACCGCGCCATCCGACAACTGAAACAACTGCGTGTGGATCTACCTGGTTGGCGTAAGGTCCTGGAAGGGAAACGCTTTCTGTACGAACTGCCGTGGTTCATGGTTATCGGCAGCCCCGGTGATGGTAAAACCACCGCGCTGCTTAACACCGGGCTACAGTTTCCGCTGGCGGAACAGATGGAGCAGACCGCGCATATCCTCACCGTGCCGGGCGGCGGCACGTTGCACTGCGACTGGTGGTTTACTAATGAGGCTGTGCTCATTGACACCGCCGGGCGCTATGCCCGCCACGATGATGGCGGTGAAATCAGTGCAACCCAGCGCAACGCCGGGGAATGGCAGGGATTTCTGGGGCTACTGCGTAAACACCGTCCCGGCGCGCCGCTGAACGGCGTAATTTTGACGCTGAATGTGGCAGATTTGACCGCACAATCCCCGGCTGAACGGCTGGCTGCCTGTGCAGCCCTGCGTGCGCGGCTGGCGGAACTGCGGGAGACACTGGGCATTCGTTTCCCGGTTTATCTGGTTGTCACCAAAATGGATCTGCTACCCGGCTTTACGGAGTATTTCCGTGGATTGACCAGTCACCTGCGTGCTCAGGTCTGGGGCTTTACTCTGCCATACAGCCGCAGGCGTCACGCCAGTGATTCGCAGTCACTGCATGCGCTCTGTGGTCAGGAACTGGCAAATCTGACGCTGCGGCTGGATCAGGGGATGGATAGTCGGTTGCAGGAAGAGTACGACCTTAAAAGCCGCCAACGGCTCTACCGCTTCCCGCGTGAATTTGCCGCGCTGGGCACGCCATTGCTGGAAGCCATTGAACAGATTTTCCTCGATTCAAAATTCGATGCCACCCAGCTTAACAACACCCTGCGCGGGGTATTTTTCACCAGTGCCGCACAGGCGCAGGCAGACGCCGTAGCAGACCAGACGGGCATCTGGCAGCGTTTTGTCCGGGCAATAAAAGGGAACGAGGAGTCTCCGTCCCATACTCTGCCGGATGGCAACCGAAGCTATTTTCTCCATGACCTGCTGACTAAATTTATCTTCCGTGAAGCGCACATGGTGGAGCCGAACCTTCAGTGGGCCTGGCGTTACCGCCTGCTGCGTACCGGTGGGCATCTGCTGGTACTGGCGCTGGCTTTCTGGTTGTGGCAGGGAATGCAGGGCAGCCAGCAGGGTAACAGCGATTATCTGCATGAAATCACCAACCGGACGACCCAACTGGATGATGACGTCAAAGCCTATACCGGAAAACCCGCCATGCAGCCGGTTCCCGCATTACTGAACCAGGCGCGGGCGCTCTCTGCCTGGCCGGGGTTGGATCCGGACTCACCGCCGCTGGCCTGGCGTTATGGTCTTTACAGCGTCCCTCCGGTGATGGAGAGCGTGGCATCCCTGTATGACCGCCTGCTTGACCAGTTACTGCTACCGCCGTTGGTGAAGCGCATGGAATACGTACTTTCGGATGCGATTGCCCGTCAGGACAGTAAAGCTGCCTATGACGCTCTGCATGTTTATCTGCTGCTGAACCTCGATAAAGACCACGAGGACAAATACAACGCCGCGGAGATCCACGCCTGGGTGTTGAACGATCTGAACAACCGCGACAGCGTGGCGGATTTCGGCGGTCGCGCAGCCGTGCTGGAACATATCGATGCTCTGTTTGACGGCAGTCGCGTGGTGCATTCGCCATACGAAAAAGATGAGGGGCTGATCCGCCTGGCGCGAGCCTTTCTTGACGGTCATACCAGCACCGAGCGTATCTATACTCGTGCACTGGCTTCTATGGAGAGCGAAGCGCCGCAGGAGTTTTCGCTGGTTCGTGCCGTGGGCGCGGATGCGGGAACGGTTTTTGTCCGCACGGATGGTGCGCCATTAGATCGGGGCGTGCCTGGCATCTTCACCCGCGAAGGCTACCGGGAACTGTTCGACAAACGGCTGTCGGAGTTTGTCGCCGCCGCATCAGCGGATGACGCCTGGGTGATGGGGCGCGAAAGTGCGCAAAAAAAAACGACTGAGATTGTAATGAGCCAGTTACCGGGACAGGAACTCCCGATTACCCGTGAAGTCCGTCGCCTGTACCTCGCTGAATATGCCCGCCGCTGGCAGGATTTTCTGGCAAGCATTCACAGCATCAACAGCGCTGGGGAAGACGGCAGCCCCGGACTGGCGTATGACCTTCAGGTGCTGCGTACTCTGGCCTCACCTGATTCCCCGCTGATGCGGCTGAGTAAAGTCGTGGTAGATCAGACCACCCTGGTGCCGCCGCTGGATGCGCAGGCCAGACAAAAGCAGATGGCTCAGCGAGCGCAGGATCGGCTTTCCGGTAATGCGGGGAAAGCGGTACAGACGGCGAAGCTGTTGCAGGACATCCATCCGGAAGAACGTCTGGAGAAAACACTGGTGGATGATCGTTTTGCCGCATTGCGGGAAGTGGTTTCCGGGCGTACGGACAGCGCACAAGGGGGCAGCGCACCACAGCTTAATTCGTTGCTGACGATGCTCAATGAGTATTACACCCAGCTCACCATTGCCGACAGTGCGCTGGCGGCCAGCACATTACCGGGCCGCATTTCGGCGGCGGATAAACTTCAACTGGAGGCAGCAAAACTGCCTGCACCGCTGAAAAATATTCTGCTGGATTTAACACAGCAGGGGACGCGCAAAATCAACGCCGGAACGGGTGAAGTGCTGAATGCGCAAATGGAGGCGGTGATCGGTGATGAGTGCCGTGATGCCATTGACGGACGCTACCCCTTTGCCGACAGCCCACAGGAAGTCAGTGCGGATGATTTTAACCGTATCTTTGCCAGCGGCGGCGTGCTGGATGCTTTCTGGACGAAGCAACTTGCCCCGCTGGCGGACACTGCCAGTAACCCGTGGCGCTACAAGCCGACCGAAGGCAACATGACATTGCTCGGGCCGGATCTGACACCGTTTCAGGAAGCAAAGCAGATCCGTAGCGTTTTTTTTAACGGGGAAGGCGGGAAAAAGTTCTCCTGGGCGATGCAGGTCCGCGTCGTGGATATGGACCCTGCCATCACCGAACTGGTGATTGACATTGACGGGCAGGTGCTGCGTTACGCTCACGGCCCGGTCAGGCCGCTGAAAGTGAGCTGGCCCGGGCCGCGTAATGGCTCAATGGCGGAAATCACCGCCAGCCCGCGCATCCGCCAGGACACCTCGACGTTACTGACTAACGGGCCGTGGGCGCTGTTTCATCTGCTGGATGCGGGTAACGCGCAGGAGACAGCGGTACGGGGAACTCAGCAGGTGGAGTACAGTTTTGATGGGCGGCGGGTGGTGCTGGAGATTACCGCTGGGCGGGATTTTGACCCGGTGAACCGGGGGCTACTGCAACGCTTCGCCTGCCCGGAGAGGACGCTTTGATGCGCCGGGCTACGGCAGTATCGGCTCCGGCGATGTTCGGCAGACTGCCGGACCAGCGGGACTACGTGCGCTGGCGGGTGAGTGCGAACGAAGCGCAGGTGTGGCAGGCATGGCTGAACCAGCAGACGTGGCTGGGACAGGGGCGGCATATTGTTCTGCCGGAAGGAACGGATGCTGCGAAGGCTGGAGCAAACAACGGCTGGATGCACCTGTCACCGCGTGAGAAAAAGACGCTGCCGGAGCACCACCCATTGCCGTGGAGTTTTGTGCTATCGCCGGGGTTTCTCCCCATTGGCGGGCGTGATGAATGGCTGACCGGAGTATTGACCGCATCGCGAGACAGTACGGGCAGACCGTGGCCGCTGGTGATTTATCAGCGTGCCGGACGGGAATGGCTGGAAGAGAGCCTGGATGACACGCAGGGCTGGTTGTACTGGCTGGCGCAGTTGGCGGCAGTATATGTCTCACCACAGACAGAATGCTGCGGGCGGCTGGCAGAGCAGACAGATCAACTGTGGGCGATGTGGCGGCCGGGGCCGCGCTGGGCGCAGTGGCTGCGCGGCTTGCGACGTGTACCGCAGCGTAGCCGGGAACTCACCGGGCTACCGGACGCGCCGATAGTGGAATTGCCTGGTGTGCGCCACCTGCCGTGGCCAGGCTGGCCGGACAAAATGCTGGCGCAGCAGGGGCAAGGCTGGTTCTGGCAGCAGAACAGCGAGGGGCGGTATGTGGATGCGCTGCGGTTGGAGAAAAAATAATGTGCCCACGAATGCTGAGAATAGCTATACAAAAATATGACGATAAACGTGTAGATGGGAAACAAATATACCCCTGAACTTCAAGTTGATTGCTATTTGTTGACTTCAGGCTACCCCTGGTCCCGTCTGCATTGGTGGGTAAGCAATCATCTTCAGGTTTATTGGATATATAGCAATATAAGGAGGTGAACATGGGTAACTCTCATGATGAGGCTATTCAGCAGGCATACGATGCTTATGACGACTTAATGCTGGATAAACGATATATCAGGGACAATGATGCCTGGGGAGATTTAAGAATTGACCGTGAAAATGGTGCAATCTCATTATTGCTGAGATGGAAATATAATTGGATAAAAAGATGGGATGCAAAAACTGATTGGACAGATATGGAGAAAAATACCTTTCATGGGAAAGTTATTTTTGTCATTAATCAAACATGGAATAATAAGGTTTTTTTATCCGTTTCTGGGAAGTCTGAGTTTGTCAGTAAGTTTAATGGTAAGGATTTACCTTTCACAATAGAAATAATTCAGACTGATCGTCATGGGTATTGGGATGTAGTGGTGTTTAAAATTGATAATGATGATCCAAATAGTTTTCGTCAGAGTTCCATTGTCTGGAATAGTCGATACGTGGAACTTGACTCTAAAGATATAGTTGCTGCAGCTAAATGTCTTGGTTCATCAAAAGGTTGCCATGAGCAAATAGGGTTGTCTCACGAGCTTGGGCATATTATTGGATATCTTACTGATGAATACTATAGTGATGATGCAGATAAAGCAACTACCCCATTTTCCGGGGATGCCAGTGCGTTAATGAATATTGGTATGGAGCTGCGCTCTCGTTATATGGGAAATGTCATTGAGCGGTTAAATAGAATGGTTCCGGGTTCTAATTTTTTTGTGAAAAGCATAAAAAAATGAAACTAATATACGCTGTGATTATTTTTTTGATAGTGGGTGGGGCGAAAAATAACATGTCTGATATTCCTGGGCATGCTTATCTGAATGCGAGTGGTGTGTATAATGGAGTTGAAGAGAATGTTCTATTAAATAACTATGGTCAGCCAGCGTATGAATTTATAAAACCTCGTTATAAATTTGTCGGTGAATATTATATAGAAATTGAAAATACCTATCGCTCAACAAAACCTGAATTCAGAAACATCCCCATCAAAGAAATATTTTGGCATTTGCCGGGGGATTTAAATCTGACATGTTTTTTCATTATAAAGATGGACAGTGGCGGGTTATTTCTTATTTTTTCTGGCCGCCGGGCGCTAAATTCTAATCCGATATTAAAGGAATAAATATCATGAGTTTTGTATCTACGGGTAATAAATCTGGCAGTAATGGTGGGCCAGCCATCACCACGCCGCCAATAGCCGGAGAAAGTAGTGCTGTAAGCGCAGGTTCAGCCGCAACAGATGTAGCTGATGCAGCCGAACAGATGGCAGAACAGGCAGCAGCGGATCTGTTTGGTGCGCTGCCGGAACCATCGGGACTGGTGAAAGCGGCGGTAGCCGCAGCGCAGGCCGCCGCTGCGGCGGCAGGGATCTCGGATATGGCTGGCGCAGTTCAGGATGCGGTGGCGTCGCTTGCAGCCGGTGGACCGGGGGCGCATAACATCACTGTAAGCGGTAGTGCGGTGCCACCGCAGATGCTGTTGTTCGCGGGGATGAATGGTTCGGAAGGGCTTGGAAATCTGTTTTCCTACACTGTGCAGCTTAAAACTCCAGACACCCTGAACCTGGGCTACGTTTCGCCCGCCGCCAATCTGCCGCTCAAGCCGATGGTGGGCAGAGATCTGTGCGTCAGTATCGAACTGGACGGTGGCGGAAAACGGTATATCAGCGGGCTGGTGACCGCTGCGCGGGTAGTCGGCCATGAGGGACGTTCGGTCACGTATGAATTACGCATTGAACCGTGGCTGAAACTGCTGACCCACACCAGTGACTACAAAGCTTTCCAGAACAAAACCGTGGTGGATATTCTCAGTGAAGTACTGGATGAATATTCCTTTCCGGTGGAAAAGCGGCTGGTGGAAAATTATCCGCCCCGCGCCTGGCAGGTACAGTACGGTGAAACTGACTTTGATTTCATTCAGCGCCTGATGCAGGAATGGGGGATTTACTGGTGGTTTGAACACAGTGAGAACAGCCACACGCTGGTGCTGGCTGATGCCATCAATGGTCATAAAGCATGCCCGGACTCGCCGCTGGTGGAGTGGCACCAGGAAGGACTGAAGCTGGATAAGGAGTTTATCCACACCATTACGGCCAGTGAGAAGCTGCGTACTGGAAAGTGGGTGCTGGACGATTTTGATTTTATGAAGCCACGTTCGCTGCTGAAAAGTACCGTAGCTAGTCCGCGCGATACCGGTCATGCTGAATATGAGCATTACGAATGGCCTGGTGATTACTTCACTACGGGAGAAGGTGAGATGCTGACGCGCATTCGTATGGAAGCACAGCGCAGCCCCGGCAGCCGTGTTGGCGGGGCGGGAAATATCCGCACCCTCATGACGGGCTACACCTTCACGCTGATGAATCATCCGACGGCAGACGTTAACCAGGATTACCTGTTGGTACAGACCACGCTGTTTTTACGGGATAATGCGCAGCACAGCGGTCAGAACCAGCATTTTACCTATGTCACCACGTTTGAACTGCACCCCACCTGCGAAGTTTACCGTCCACAGCGAACCCTGAGCAAACCCCACACCAAAGGCCCGCAGAGCGCCATCGTCACCGGCCCGGCGGGGCAGGAAATCTGGACGGATAAATATGGGCGGGTGAAGGTGCAGTTTGGCTGGGATCGTTACGGTAACAATGACGAAAACAGCTCCTGCTGGATCCGTGTCAGCTATCCGTGGGCGGGGAAAGGATTCGGCATGATCCAGATCCCGCGCATTGGCCAGGAAGTACTGGTGGACTTTAAAAATGGTGACCCGGATTTACCGATAATCATCGGGCGCACCTACAACCAGGACACCATGCCACCGTGGGGGCTACCGGGCATGGCGTCGCAGAGCGGGATATTCAGTCACTCGTTAAAGGGCGGGCCGACGAACGGAAACATGCTGCGCTTTGATGACAAAACGGGTGCGGAAGAAGTGAAGTTTCTTGCGGAAAAAGACCTGAATACTACGGTAAAAAACAATGAAACGCATACAGTCATGGTCGATCGCACAAAAACCATTGTTAAAAATGAAACCATCAGCGTGGGAGAAGACCGCAATGCCACCATCACAAAAAATGATGGGCTTTCCGTCAAACAGGCCCAAACCATCAATGTCGGAACGACATATCGTCTGGACGTTGTCGATCAATTTACCCTTCGCTGCGGCAATGCAGCGCTTGTATTACACAAGGATGGCTCGATTAAGTTTTGCGGAAAACAACTTTTACTGCACACCAGCGATGTTATGCAACTCATTGGCAGTGGAATTGATATGAACCCGGATGGCGGCAAAGCCATGACTGCGGATGATATTGCCCCGTTACCTACCCCGGACGCTTCTGAATAAAAAATATAAAAGGAATTTTTTCTATGACCAGCCTTTACCGTATTCAGGAGGGCAGCTTTGCCCTGCCTGAAACTTTTCTTGACCGCACCGTCAATATCTTCGTCCCGTCGGGCAATGAGAGAGCATCACCCAGCCTGAATATTTCCCGCGACATGCTCAGGCCAGAGGAAAACCTGACGACCTACATTGATCGCCAGATAGCATTGATGAAAAAAAACCTTGGCCAGCATCGGGTACTTTCGCGGGGAACGGCACTGGCGGGAGCCGGCGAAGATGCCATGACAGGTGAGCAGATCCTCGCCACCCACCGTTCTGGAAAAACAGAAGTGTATCAGCGTCAGGCCGGGTTTATCACCGGGTCAGCAAAGGTACTGGTGTTGACGCTGACCAGTCAGCGCCCTTTTGATGAGCACACCGACCAGCTATGGACTGCATGGTTGACCAGTTTTCAGCCTGCTAAAAACTAAAAAACAGGGAGGTTTTATCATGTATGAAGCCGCACGGGTGGATGATCCTATCTACCACACCAGCGCCCTTGCCGGTTTTTTGATAGGGGCCATCATTGGCATTGCCATTATTGCCGCCGCCAGCTTTGCTTTTGCTACCTGTGGTTTTTTTGCCGGACTTGTTCTGGGATTTCTGGCTGATCAGATCGCTTCCGGAGTCCTGCAACTTGGGGAGGCCATCGGGCGCTCGATACATTCCACAGCAGGAAAAATTCTGACCGGATCTGATAATGTCAGAACTAACAGTCGCCCGGCCGCGCGCGCCGTACTGAGTACGGTGATATGCGAAGACCATTCTCCGGAAATCCGCATTGCCCAGGGTTCCGGCAACATCTACATCAACAGTCAGCCTGCCGCCCGAAAAGATGATCATACTGAATGTGATGCGGTGATTGAGGATGGCTCCCCCAATGTCTTTCTCGGCGGCGGTACGCAGACGGTACTGGAAATCAGCCCGGAAATCCCGGACTGGCTGCGTCAGGTTGTGGATGTGCTGTATGTGGTCGCCGGAATGCTGGGGGGGCTGGCTGGAGCCTCGCGTCAGGCGACAAAGATGGGCTCGAAATTTGGCACAAAATGCGCGGCAAAATTTATTGGTGGCGAAATTGCCGGGATGGGCATTTCCGAGGCCGCTATGGGATTGTTCAGCAACCCGGTTGATGTAACTACCGGGCAAAAAATTCTGCTGCCGGAAACGGATTTCACCCTGCCGGGCCGCCTGCCTGTTACCTGTTCGCGCTTTTATGCCAGCCATCTGGAAACTGAGGGGCTACTGGGCAAAGGATGGCGGCTGAACTGGGAAATAACCCTGCGCACCGATGAGAAATATATCACTCTGATTGGCGGCCAGGGGCGTGAGTTAAGTTATCCGAAAGACATGCTGACGCCGGGGCACCAGATATTCGATCCGGAAGAGCAGTTTTACCTGAGCCGCCTGCATGACGGACGCTATGTACTGCATTACACCGACCGCAGCTATTACATATTTGATGAATTTGATGACCACGGCGTCGCACCGTTACTTTTTATGGAGACGCCCTACCGACAGCGTATAGCTTTCGGGCGAGAGAACGGCAGGCTGGTGCGGGTGGCTTCCAGCAGCGGGCACCATCTGTTATTGCACCGCACAATGACCCCGGCGGGGGAAAGACTTTCGCATATTGAACTGGTGAAGGGAGGACGTCCCGGTAACCTGGTGGAATATCGTTACGACAATAACGGGCAACTGACCGGTGTGGTGAACCGGGCCGGTGTGGCAGTGCGACAGTTCGCCTATGAAAATGGCCTGATGGCAGAGCACCGCAACGCGACGGGCTTCACCTGTACCTACCGCTGGGAAGAGATTGAGGGGGTTCCCAGGGTGGTGGAGCACTCGACCAGCGATGGCGAGGATTACCGGTTCCGCTATGATTTTGCTGGCGGGCAGACGGTGGTTACCGGCAGGCCGGGGCATAAATGGCAGTGGTGGTTTGATGAACAGACGTATGTGACTGCGCACCGGACGGCGGGCGGGAGGATGTACCGCTTCACGTACAACGAAAACCATTTTCCCGTAGCAGTTGAACTCCCCGGCGAACGCAGGGTAACGCTGGAATACGACACCCTGAGTCGGGTGGTGAAAGAGACGGATCCGGCAGGCCGGGTGACACAGACGCAGTGGAACGGCAGTTTTGATGAAATCACTCGTCGTGCGCTGGATGACGACCATGTGTGGAAAGCGGGTTACAACGAACACGGTCAGGTAATACAGGAAACAGACCCGGAAGGACGCGTCACGCGCTACGGGTATGATGAACAGGGGCTGGCAGTCAGCCGCACGGATGCGAGGGGCGGCCTGGTTGCGCTGGTGCACGATGCGCGCGGTCAACTGGTGCATTACACCGACTGTTCAGGGCGCGCCACGGGTTATGAATACGATGAAGACGGCAACCTGACGGCGGTGACGGACGCGGAAGGGAAAACGGTACACATCAGCTATAACCGTCTGGGACAGCCGGAGACAGTCAGCCATCCGGGCAAACAGCAGGACCGTTACACCTGGAACGCGCTGGGATTACTGAGCAGCCACCGTCGTCTTACGGGCAGTATACAGAGCTGGCAGTATACGCCGCGGGGGCTGTTGACGCTCCACACGGATGAAGAGAAACGGGAGACGCGCTGGCATTACACTGCGGAGGGGTGGATTGCCAGCCTGAGCAACGGCAACGGGGCGCTTTACCGGTTCAGTCACGATGCGGATGGACGACTGACGGGAGAACAGCGCCCGGACGGCCTGATACGGATGTTTGCGCTGAATGCGGGCGGGTATCCGGTCATCACCCAGACGCAGGGTACAGAAGGCGGGGTGCGTAATGAGCGGCAGGAGCGTGATGCGCTGGGCCGCCTGTTGCGCAGTGACACGCAGCACAGTACACGGACCTTCAGCTACAACCGTCTTGACCAGATAACGGAGGTGACGCTCACCCCCACGGAAGAAGGTGAGCGTCTGCACCACATGCAGGCGGACAGGGTGCGCTTCGCGTATGACCGCAGCGGGTGGCTGACGGCAGAGCACAGCGTACACGGCAGCATAAAGTACCGGCGTGACGCGCTGGGCAACCCCACCGATATCACGTTACCGGACGGGCAGCACCTCAGCCATCTTTACTACGGCAGCGGGCATCTGCTCCAGACGGCGCTGGATGGTATCACGGTCAGTGAATATGAGCGTGACAGCCTGCACCGCCAGGTGATGCGCACCCAGGGGGCGCTGACGACGTTCAGCGGCTACAACGCCGACAACCGGTTAAGCTGGCAGCGCAGCCTGCCAGGCGGCAGCCGGAGTCCGCAACAGGCCGGAAATCCCCCGACACAGAGCGACAGCGTGACGGGGCGGGATTACATCTGGAACGCAGACGGTGAAGTCAGCGGCATTAACGACAAACTGCGTGGCTGCCTGGTGTTCAGCTATGACCGGAGCGGCTGGCTGACCGGTCGTACGGGGCAGATGTACGACCATGACCATTATTATTACGACAAAGCGGGCAACCTGCTGACGGATGAATATCAGGGAGCGGTGATGGACAACCGCCTGCCGGGCTACGGGCGTGACCGTTACCGCTATAACGAATGGGGTGAACTGACAGAGCGGCGAGAACAGCAACTGGAGTGGAACGCACAGGGTCAGTTAACGCGGGTCATCAGCAGCAACAGCGAGACGCGGTATCAGTACGATGCGCTGGGCAGGCGTATCAGCAAGGCGACGTATGGCCGCCATACGAACCAGAGGGAACAGCGGCGGACGACGTTTGTGTGGGAAGGGTTCCGGCTGTTGCAGGAAACGACGTGGCAGGGAAAGCGGACATACCTGTACGACGCGGAACAGCCGTACACGCCGGTGGCGGCTGTCACGGGGCGCGGGGAAAGCCGGAAAATCTGGTATTACCACACGGACGTGACGGGCACGGTGCAGGAGGTGAGCGCAGCGGACGGAACGCTGGTGTGGGCGGGCTACCAGGCGGGGTTTGGTGAAAACCGGGGCGACATCAGCAACAGCGGGGCGTACTTTGAACAGCCGCTGCGACTGCCGGGGCAGTACTTTGACGAAGAAACGGGGCTGCATTACAATCTGTTCAGATATTATGCGCCGGAGTGTGGGCGGTTTATCAGCCAGGATCCGATAGGGCTGAGAGGCGGATTAAACCTTTATGCTTACGTCAAAAATCCACTTACTTGGATCGATCCTTTAGGTCTTGCTGGTTGTAGTGCTCAATTTAAGTCGAGAAATGAAGCTTTCAGAGCTGCGAAAAGAGATGCTGGTATTCCAATGAATCAACAACCAGATAGAATATTTAATTCTAAAACTGGGTTTTATGGTGATCATAGAAATGTACCAATGACTGATTCCAGAAAAAATCCTATTTTTGATAGCAATGGTAATCAAGTCTGGACAAGGGAATATCAATTTACCAGAGCAGATGGAACTAAAATTATTATCCAAGATCATTCTGCTGGGCACTCTTATCCAAATGGAATAGGAAATCAAGGTCCTCATTTAAATGTGAGACCAATTGAAAATACTCGAACGGGTTCAGTTCCTGGTACATTTGATCATTATGAATTTTGAGGAGAGCGACATGTACTGGAATGATATTGATGGTAGTATATTATTTAACAAAGTTTTCACTAAATCTATTGAAGTAAATGAAATCGATGTCTTTGACATAAAAATAGATCGTGAAGCTGCTACAGTAATAATATCATTTGACTTGGTAAATGAATTACCAGATAACCCACCGCCGAAATGGGTTAAAGGTTATAATAGATGTAGGTGTGGTATAAATTGTAGCGGGGTTAAATATTTAAAAATAGATGGTATGTCTACAGATATGTTGGCAAAAATAGAAATACATACTGATAATAATGAAGTTATAATAAAGGGGACTGATATCCTTTTAAATCTAAAGTGTTCTCACATACAACTTATGGGGCCTTCGGTATATATTAGCCAATAAAATAAAAGCCGGGAAAGAAATTAAATCTTCCCGGCTTTTGTTTTTTTATGCTTCGTGCAGTACGCCAGATATCCCGTCCTTCATCCCCTTAACTACCTGTTTAACCTGATAAAGTTCCTCGCGCAACTCCTGCACTTCGTCGCTGTCAGCGATGATGGTCAGCCACCCAGTGGCATTAATGACAGGCTGCCTGGTGTTCAGCTATGACCGGAGCGGCTGGCTGACCGGTAGTATCGGGCAGAGGGAACAGCGGCGGACGACGTTTGTGTGGGAAGGATTCCGGCTGTTGCAGGAGACAACGTGGCAGGGAAAGCGGACGTACCTGTACGATGCGGAACAGCCGTACACGCCGGTGGCGGCTGTCACGGGGCGCGGGGAAAGCCGGAAAATCTGGTATTACCACACGGACGTGACGGGCACGGTGCAGGAGGTGAGCGCAGCGGACGGGACGCTGGTGTGGGCGGGCTACCAGGCGGGGTTTGGTGAAAACCGGGGCGACATCAGCAACAGCGGGGCGTACTTTGAACAGCCGCTGCGACTGCCGGGGCAGTACTTTGACGAAGAAACGGGGCTGCATTACAATCTGTTCAGATATTATGCGCCGGAGTGCGGGCGGTTCGTAAGCCAGGATCCGATAGGGCTGAATGGAGGTATCAACCTCTATGCGTATGTCAAAAATCCGCTTACCTGGATAGATCCATTAGGATTAGCTGGATGTAATGCTCAACAACGTCGCAATATATCTGATCTCCGAAATGGTAAAGATATCACGGTTAGAAGTGTTGACGAAGCAAGGGCATTATTAGATAACATGCCGGATCTTAGGCCTCATGTTGACAGTTTCCCTGCAAGGTCTGGTGAGCTTTATAGTGGCACCAAATTCAGTGATGTATGGAAACAACCAGCGGGAACATATCGGGGTGATTTATATAATGTGAAAAATCCATTGTCTGATGTTGTTCATAATTCTAAAAACCCATTACACGATAATAATCCGCACTATAATATTATCTTTGGTGATGGTACTAAAGCTGGGATAATTATAGTTCCTTAGTGAGGTTTACATGAGAAATACAATAGATAATAGGATGTTAGGCTCAATACCATTGGTGGCAAGGACAATTGAATCATCTGGAAATGAACTGTTTATTACATATACTATAATTGATGATTTAGATTTCGATATTACACTTAAGAAAACTTATCATTCTTATGAGCAATTGGAAAATTCAGTTGTAGTCTTTTTGTCTGATGAAAAAAAACACAATGAAGATATATTAAGCTGGAGTGATGACTTTTCCATTAAGCAGAAGAAAGCAAAAAAAGAATTGTTTTTAAGATTTGATTCCGGTCGATTATTCCTGCCTGATAACGGAGAAGGATTTATTTTTGATGGAGATGTTAATTATATGAGAACGTGGATAGGTAAACTATAGAATCGTTTGCACTATTTATTTTCATAAGCCGGGGAGATATTAAACCTTCCCGGCTTTTTTATTATTTAACTCTCGTTCATCACACTAAACATCCCGTCCCGCATCCCCTTAACAGACTGTTTAACCTGATAAATTTCCTTCCTCAGTTCCTGTACTTCGTCGCTTTCAGCGATCAGGCTTAGGCATCCCTCCGAGATCTTCACGGTAAGGTTCGTGCCGATCTCAACTCCCGCTTCTCTCACCTATCTGGCGCTGATTTCACCACAACCTGAACTCATCCGCATCCTGCCATGCCGGGAATTTTTCGCGATACTCCCGTAACGCCACCATCGAAAGTTCAGCGTCTATACGCGTAGCCTGATGTGGTTCGGCGGTGGCGATAATCTCGCCTTGCGGATTAATCACCCGGCTGTCGCCGCGATAGTGGCAGCCGTTGCCATCGCTGCCGACGCGATTGCATCCCGCCACATACGCCTGATTCTCAATCGCGCGGGCCGTCAGCAATGCTTGCCAGTGCAAAGAGCGCGGGGCAGGCCAGTTGGCAACGTAGATTGCGAGGTCATAATCATTGAGATTGCGCGACCACACCGGAAAACGTAAGTCGTAGCACACCAGCGGCAAAATACGCCAGCCGCGCCATTCCACAATCACTCGCGCATTGCCCGCTTTATAATGCAGATGCTCATCTGCCATTCGGAACAGATGACGCTTATCATAAAAATGTACCGTGCCGCCCGGCTCAACCAGCAAAAAGCGGTTAACCGAACCAGACTCCGTTTGTAATGCAACACTGCCTGCAATCAGCGCATTGCACTGCTGCGCTTTGGCTGTCATCCAGTTCACTACGTCATCTTGTGCTAGCGACGAAGCTGCCGCTTCCATGGCAAAGCCGCTGGTAAACATCTCCGGTAGAACGATCACATCGCGCCCGGTAATACCTTCCAGTTGACGATCAAAATGGCGCAGGTTGGCAGGACCATCCATCCACACCAACGGTTGCTGCAAAAGCGTAATCTTCAAACCAGGCACGGTGTACAACTCCTTTATTTGAGGGGTTTTATAACTTTAACACTTTATCGGGTTATTACCTTACTGCGGTAGAGATTGATAACAAATGCTGATATTGGAAATATCTTATTTGCAAATTACTGTGTTATAGCCAATCTTTAGGGCGTTAATAACATGGGCAGGATAAGCTCGGGAGGAATGATGTTTAAGGCAATAACGACAGTCGCCGCTTTGGTCATCGCCACCAGTGCAATGGCGCAGGATGATTTAACCATTAGCAGCCTGGCAAAGGGTGAAGCCACCAAAGCAGCGTTTAATCAGATGGTGGAAGGGCATAAGTTGCCCGCCTGGGTGATAAAAGGCGGTACTTATACCCCCGCGCAAACAGTGACGTTGGGAGATGAGACGTATCAGGTGATGAGTGCGTGCAAACCGCATGACTGCGGCTCGCAACGTATTGCGGTGATGTGGTCCGAGAAATCTAATCAGATGACGGGGTTGTTCTCGACCATTGATGAGAAAACGTCACAAGAGAAACTCACCTGGCTGAATGTGAACGATGCGCTTTCGATTGATGGTAAAACGGTGCTGTTCGCCGCGTTGACCGGCAGCCTGGAAAACCATCCGGATGGCTTTAATTTTAAATAATTAGCGGATAAAGAAACGGAGCCTTTCGGCTCCGTTCTGATTGTTGACAAAGTACGCGTTGTTCATGCCGGATGCGGCGTGAACGCCTTATCCGTCCTACAAAATCGTTAAAATTCAATATATTGCATGAATCACGTAGGCCTGATAAGCGTAGCGCATCAGGCAATCTTACGTTTGTCATCAGTCTCAAATGAAACCTTTCGGCATTACGCAGCTTCAACTTTCCGCACTTTCTCCGGCAACTTTACCGGCTTCGTTGCCAGCTCTTCCGGGTCAAAGTCATCAACGTTAATACTGCGCAGACGGCTCTCTTCTGCTTTTACCAGAATGGCGGCTTCATCTTTATCAATCAGCCCCTTCGCCAGCGCGTTGCGCGCCAGTTCATCCAGACGGGTAAATGGCAGGTTTTTACCCAGCTCTTTACAGATGCGCTGATGAATGGGGTCGGCGGCAATCACATCCACCAGTGCCTCTTCCAGCAAACCAACCGGATTATGCTCGCTCGGCGTCAGATACTGACCGCGGCCAATGCGTGAACGGGTGGCGTTTGGCACTTGTAAAATCTTCGCCACTTTATGATCCAGCTTGTCAGATGGTGCCAGATAATGACGTCCGGTCGGGAAGATCACCACATTCAGCAACCCGGCAACCACGCGGTTCGGGAAGTTTTGCAGTAAATCGTCCATCGCCTGTTCAGCCTGATACAGTGCATCTTGTACGCCCCAGTGCACCAGCGGCAGGTCAGCTTCATTGCGGCCTTCATCGTCATAACGCTTCAGAACGGCGGAGGCGAGGTAAAGCTGGCTTAAAATATCCCCCAGACGTGCCGAGATACGTTCACGACGTTTCAGGCTGCCGCCCAGTACCGCCATCGAGACATCAGAAAGCAGGGCGAGGTTGGCGCTCAGGCGGTTCAGGTGCTGATAATAACGTTTAGTCGCATCGCCGGTTGGCGTGCTGCTGGTTAAACCGCGCGTCAAACCAAGCCAGAAGCTGCGAACTTTGTTGCTACCGACGTGACCGATATGTTTGAACAGCAACTTATCAAATGCGTTAACGTCATTATTTTTCGCCGCTTCCATCTCTTCCAGCACATACGGATGGCAACGAATCGCTCCCTGACCGAAGATCATCATGCAGCGGGTCAGAATGTTGGCACCTTCAACGGTGATGGCGATCGGCGCGCCCTGGTAAGCTCGTGCCAGGAAGTTGCTCTGCCCGAGCATAATGCCTTTACCGCCGGTGATATCCATCGCATCAATAATCGACTGCTGCCCGCGATGGGTACAGTGATACTTAACGATAGCCGACAGCACGGCGGGTTTTTCACCGAGCATAATGCCGTAGGTAATCAGCGATGCCGCAGCATCCATTACGTAGGCGTTCCCGGCAATACGCGCCAGCGGCTCTTCAATCCCTTCCATCTTACCGATAGAGATTTTGAACTGACGACGAATGTGAGCATACGCACCGGTTGCCAGAGCCACCGACTTCACGCCGCCGGTTGAGTTGGAAGGCAGGGTGATGCCACGGCCCACCGAGAGACACTCCACCAGCATCCGCCAGCCTTGCCCGGCCATTTTCGGGCCGCCGATAATGTAATCGATCGGTACGAAAACATCTTTGCCGCGTGTCGGTCCGTTCTGAAATGGCACGTTCAGCGGGAAGTGGCGACGACCAATTTCCACGCCCGGCGTGGTGGTTGGGATTAGTGCACAGGTAATACCTAAATCTTCATCACCGCCGAGCAGTTTTTCTGGATCAGAGAGCTTAAACGCCAGTCCGAGCACGGTCGCAATCGGTGCCAGCGTAATGTAGCGTTTGTTCCAGGTCAGACGCATTCCCAGCACCTGCTGCCCCTGCCATTCACCCATGCAGACAATCCCGGTATCTGGAATCGCACCCGCATCGGAACCCGCTTCCGGGCTGGTCAGTGCAAAGCAAGGGATCTCCTGACCACGCGCCAGACGTGGCAGATAGTGATTTTTCTGCTCGTCAGTACCGTAATGTTGCAGCAGTTCGCCCGGACCTAATGAGTTCGGCACGCCGACGGTAATCGCCAGGATCCCGCTCACGCCAGAGAGCTTTTGCAGCACGCGAGACTGGGCATAAGCCGAGAACTCCAGCCCGCCGTACTCTTTTTTGATGATCATCGCAAAGAAACGATGCTCTTTCAGATATGCCCACAGCTCCGGCGGCAGATCCGCCAGCTCATGCGTAATCTGGAAATCATTTGCCATCCGGCAGGCTTCTTCTACCGGACCGTCGATAAACGCTTGCTCTTCAGCAGTCAGGCGTGGTTGTGGATAGTTATGCAGCTTTTTCCAGTCCGGTTTGCCCTGGAACAAGTCACCTTCCCACCAGGTGGTGCCTGCATCAATCGCTTCTTTCTCGGTGCGCGACATCGGCGGCATCACCTTACGGAAACCACGAAACACCGGCGCAGAAATCATCGATTTACGCATAGGCGCAAAGTTAAACGGCACGAGGATAATGGCCAGAGGCACCAGTACCCACGCCGACCACAGACCTGCGACGCCGAGGGCGGCTGTCCAGGCGAGCAAAAGCAGACTGCTGAAAAATAAGCTCACGCGGTGATAAAACAACGCGCCGAGCAGGACAACCGTAGCGAGAATACTCAAAATCATCATAACGAAAAGCCCCTTACTTGTAGGAGGTCTGACCACTTGTGATGATATGGTTGTAGTAGATGTAAAAATATTTAGCAATGTATTTACAATATAATTACAACAAAGCTCACATTGTTGCTGTTTTTATCCCCACTTCAGGTCAAAAAGTCCTGGCCATTGCGCTGCCCTGGACTTCTCGCTTCTGGCGGTATCCGGTACACTGCATTTTGTCTATTTAATTTATGCTGAAGGATATCCTCATGTACCAGGATCTTATTCGTAACGAACTGAACGAAGCGGCGGAAACGCTGGCTAACTTTTTAAAAGATGACGCCAATATTCACGCCATTCAGCGCGCGGCGGTCCTGTTAGCAGACAGCTTTAAAGCCGGTGGTAAGGTGCTTTCCTGCGGCAACGGCGGCTCCCATTGCGATGCTATGCACTTTGCAGAAGAGTTGACCGGTCGTTACCGTGAAAACCGTCCGGGCTATCCGGCGATTGCCATTTCTGATGTCAGCCACATCACCTGCGTCGGTAACGATTTTGGATTTAACGATATTTTCTCCCGCTACGTTGAAGCGGTAGGTCGCGAAGGTGACGTGCTGCTGGGGATCTCCACTTCCGGTAACTCTGCAAACGTGATCAAAGCGATCGCGGCGGCGCGTGAGAAGGGGATGAAAGTGATCACCCTGACCGGTAAAGACGGCGGCAAAATGGCTGGCACAGCGGATATTGAAATTCGCGTTCCGCACTTTGGCTATGCCGACCGTATTCAGGAAATTCACATTAAAGTGATCCATATTCTGATCCAGTTAATCGAAAAAGAGATGGCTAAGTAAGTCTGGCGTAGGCCGGATAAGGCGTTTACGCCGCATCCGGCATTTGTGCGCTGATGCCTGATGCGACGCTGACGCGTCTTATCATGTCTACAAATCTGTACCCGAACTGTAGGCCGGATAAAACGTTTACGCCGCGTCCGGCCAGAAAATCCTTAAACCAATCTTCGCCGGGGGCATCCCCCTGCTGTTGTGGAGGTTACCGATGTGCGAACTGCTCGGGATGAGCGCCAACGTCCCAACCGATATCTGCTTTAGTTTCACTGGGCTTGTGCAGCGCGGTGGTGGAACCGGGCCGCATAAAGATGGCTGGGGAATCACTTTTTACGAAGGCAAAGGTTGTCGCACATTTAAAGATCCACAACCCAGCTTTAATTCCCCCATCGCCAAACTGGTTCAGGACTATCCGATAAAATCCTGCTCGGTAATCGCTCATATTCGCCAGGCGAATCGGGGTGAGGTGGCGCTGGAAAACACTCACCCGTTTACCCGTGAACTGTGGGGACGCAACTGGACGTATGCGCATAATGGGCAACTGACGGGCTATAAATCACTGGAAACCGGCAACTTTCGCCCGGTGGGCGAAACCGACAGCGAAAAAGCCTTCTGCTGGTTGTTGTATAAACTGACGCAGCGTTATCCGCGCACACCGGGCAACATGGTGGCGGTATTTAAATATATCGCCTCACTGGCGGATGAACTGCGGCAGAAGGGCGTCTTCAACATGCTGCTTTCGGACGGACGTTACGTGATGGCGTATTGTTCAACCAATCTGCACTGGATCACCCGCCGCGCGCCGTTTGGCGTGGCAACGTTGCTGGATCAGGATGTGGAAATCGACTTCAGCTCGCAGACCACACCGAATGATGTGGTCACGGTGATTGCAACTCAGCCGCTGACGGGCAATGAAACCTGGCAAAAGATTATGCCAGGCGAATGGCGCTTATTTTGCCTCGGGGAGCGTGTAGTTTGATGCCAGTTGTGGTTGCACCACTTCGTGGCTCAACGGCTTGCTGACCACGTAACGGCCATTGACGACAGAAACCGTCGGTGGCTTACGAGTCTGTTCAAAGTAGTCGTAGCCCGGCTTCAGTTGTTCCCAGAAGTCCTTAAAGTTGGAATACTTATGGCGCTTCATATTGGCGTCGGTCATGCGGAAAGGATAAATGCTCACCTGCACACTCGGCTGACCAAACACCAGTGCGCCAGTAACGAACTGGAAAATCTCATCAATACCCTGATTGGTCATCGCGTAGCAACCGATAGAAACACAATCGCCGTGAATCATCAGGTATTTCCCTTCGTAACCATGCGCGCGGTCATAGGCGTTGGGGAAACCAATATTAATTGCTTTGTAGTAACGGCTGTCTGGTTTTAATTGATTACGCTGAACGCTATAAAACCCTTCCGGACTTTTGAAATCGCCCTGACGCTGTTTGGGGCCTAACCCGCCGGAATATTTACAAATTTTGTAGCTGTCGAGTAATTGATATTGCTCGCCCATTTTGACGTAGAGATCGAGCGTGCGCTCTTCCTTGAAGATTTGGATGTAGACAGGGGATCCCATCAACTGCTGCTTATACTCTTTGCTCACTGGCGTGGTGGAACTACCGCTGCCCAGCAAACTGGCAAACGAAACGCACGGGATCAACAACATCGCAAGAATTAATGCGATTTTACGCATACTGCTTATTCCTTGATAAAACGGTTACACACGCCAGGGCGGCAAAATAGATCCCAAATCGGAATAGTCTGGATTTGGAAGGCTCACATTAGCACCAAAAGAGTTTTACGCAAGCCTGTCGGTGCTGGGTTTACAAATTTAGCATAAGGGGCGATTTTCAAAAGTCCGAAAAGCGGCTGTATAGCGGATTTATTACTTATTTCCTAAGGTTATGAAACTGCAATAGTAATATGCAAATAAGCGATTAATAATCCTATTTACCCACCCGCTCCTTTAAAATTATCACCTTCATTCAGCCAGTTTATATCCTTCATGTATTCGTTCTCTCACGGCAGATTTCTGCGCCTGGGCGTGTTTTTTTTGTCCCTTTGGCTTCCTATATTTGCCAACGCCACTCCCGCATCACACACCTCCTTCAGTTACGCCGCCCGCCAGCGGATGCAAAACCGTGCGCGATTGCTAAAGCGATACCACGCGCATCTGAAAAAACAGGCCAGCTACATTGTAGAAGGGAACGCACAAAGCAGAAGGGCGCTGCGCCAGCACAACCGCGAGCAGATAAAACAGCATCCAGAATGGTTTCCTGCGCCGCTCAAGTCGAGTGACAGACGCTGGCAGGCGTTGGCAGAAAACAATCATTTCTTAAGCAGCGACCACCTGCACAATATCACTGAAGTGGCGATCCACCGCCTGGAGCAACAGCTTGGTAAGCCTTACGTCTGGGGCGGCACGCGGCCTGATAAAGGCTTCGACTGCAGCGGGTTGGTTTTTTATGCCTACAACAAAATTCTCGAGGCGAAGCTCCCGCGCACGGCCAATGAGATGTATCACTACCATCGGGCAACGATTGTGGCGAATAACGACCTGCGCCGGGGAGATTTGCTGTTTTTCCATATCCACAGCCGCGAGATAGCCGATCATATGGGCGTGTATCTGGGCGATGGGCAATTTATCGAGTCGCCACGTACCGGCGAAACCATTCGGATAAGCCGGTTAGCTGAACCTTTCTGGCAGGACCATTTTTTAGGTGCTCGGCGGATTTTGACGGAAGAGACGATTTTGTAGGACGGATAAGGCGTTTACGCCGCATCCGGCAATTGTGCTCCGATGCCTGATGCGACGCTGGCGCGTCTTATCATGCCTACAAATCTGTGCATTTTTGCGAGCCGCTTTCCCGATATAACAGAACCTCATTGTCGACTTTTCCTTTTCTTCTTACCGTTGAGAAAAAGGAGTCGCTATGTCTGAATATCGTCGTTATTACATCAAGGGGGGAACCTGGTTTTTCACGGTAAATTTACGGAATCGTCGAAGCCAGCTTTTGACCACCCAGTATCAGATGCTCCGTAACGCCATTGTTAAAGTTAAGCGAGCCAGACCTTTTGAAATTAACGCCTGGGTAGTTTTGCCGGAGCATATGCACTGTATCTGGACATTACCCGAGAGCGATGATGATTTTTCTTCTCGCTGGCGGGAGATTAAAAAGCAATTCACCCATGCTTGTGGATTGCAAAATATCTGGCAACCGCGTTTTTGGGAGCACGCCATCCGCAATACCAAAGACTATCGCCATCATGTTGATTATATTTATATAAATCCAGTAAAACATGGCTGGGTAAAGCAAGTAAGTGATTGGCCATTCTCAACGTTTCATCGCGATGTCACGAAAGGGTTATATCCCATCGATTGGGCGGGAGACGTAATGGATTTTAGTGCCGGGGAGCGTATCATTTTGTAATTGTGCGCTGGTGCCGGATGCGCTTATGCTTATCCGGCCTACAAATTTGTGCCTTAACCGTAGGCCGGATAAGGCGTTCACGCCGCATCCGGCAATATGCACCGATGCCGGATGCGCTTATGCTTATCCGGCCTACAAATTTGTGCTTTAACCGTAGGCCGGATAAGGCGTTCACGCCGCATCCGGCAATTGTGCACTGGTGCCGGATGCTTACATCAACGCCCCCATAATCTTCAACTCCAGCTCATCCGGCACTTCGTTATACGACAGCACATGCAGCCCCGGCGCAAACAACCTTGCGTAGCGCGCCAGCAAAGGGCGTAACTGCGGCGGCACCAGCAGCACCGGGTCTTTCCCCGCCGCTTTCATCTGTTCCTTCACCTGCGGCATCGTACTCTGGAACTGGTTGAGCATATTCGGGTCAACCGGCACGCTGTCGAGCATCACTTTGCCGCCCTGTTGCGCCTGATTCACCACGTTGGTCAGCAGATTTTCCAGCTCATTATTCAGCGTATACACCGTCAGCTCCTGCTTGCGAACGAACGGATGGGTAATACTGCGCCGCAGCGCCAGGCGCACATCGGCCGCCAGCAGAATATGATCCTTGGTCACCGTGCTACTGGCGACCAGCACGGTGGCGATGGTGACGATATCGCGCAGGGAAACGCCTTCGGTCAACAGAGCCCGGTACACCTTCAGCAACTGGCTGTAGTTCAGCGCCGCGCTCAAATCTTCCGCCAGTCGCGGAGCCATCGACGACAGGCGGTTATGCAACTGCGTGATGTCATCATAGTTAAACAAATCAGGAATATAGCTGCGCACAATCTTGTTCACATGGGTGGCAATCACGCTGGCGCTGTCGATCACCTGATACCCCATATTCAGCGCCTTCGCTTTCTGTGCAGGCTGTATCCAGGTCACCGGCATCCCATACGCCGGGTCGTTACCCAGAACGCCATCAATCTCGCCGTAGGTTTCGCTGGAGGGCAGGGCCATCAGTTTATCCGCCGGAATATCCGCTTCATCAGCCTTAATGCCGTTGATGAAAATGGCGTACTGACTGGGCTTGAGGCGGAAGTTTTCCCGAATGCGGATCTCCGGCAACAGCACGCCGTTGCCGTCGGAAATCACCTGCCGCACGCCGCGAATCCGCTGGGTGAGCGGGTTGCCCTGCGCTTTATCCACCAGCGCCACCAGCTTGTAGCCGAGGCTTAAACTGATGGGCTCGATCAGCGGTATTGTCTCCCAACTGACCTGTTGATCGCTGGTTTCGGTGATGGTGCGGGTCAGCGTTTCGAGGCTTTTCTCTTCCGCCTCCGCAGCCTGCGGGCGTTTGCTCATTCGCCAGCCGGTATAGCCAAGCAGGGCGCTGAACATCAGGAACGGCAGGTGCGGCATTCCCGGCACCACCGCCAGCACAAACATAATTCCGGTGGCGGTGTAGAGCACTGACGGGCTTGCCAGGAGCTGGTTACGCACGTCATGGGCGATATCGCCGTTATCGCTGACGCGGGTGACGATAATCGCCGCCGCCGTGGAGAGCAGCAGGGAAGGGATCTGCGCCACCAGCCCGTCACCGATGGTCATCAGCACATACTGCTGGAAAGCGGCATCGGCGCTCAGGTTATATTTGAAAATTCCGATACAGACACCGCCGATCAGGTTGATCGCCAGAATCATCATCCCGGCGATGGCATCGCCACGCACAAACTTCGACGCCCCGTCCATCGCGCCGTAGAAATCGGCCTCGCTGGCAACGTCTTTACGCCGGGTTTGCGCCTGTGCCTGGTTGATCAATCCGGCGTTAAGATCGGCGTCAATCGCCATCTGCTTGCCGGGCATCGCGTCCAGGGTAAAGCGGGCTGAAACCTCGGAAATACGCTCGGCTCCTTTGGTGACGACGATAAAGTTGATGATCATCAGGATGATAAACACCACAAAGCCGACGACAAAGTTGCCGCCAATCACCACCTGACCAAACGACTCAATCACCTTACCCGCCGCACCTGCGCCGAGATGCCCGTGCAGCAGCACCACGCGCGTAGAGGCGACGTTGAGCGTCAGGCGCATTAAAGTGGTGATTAGCAAAATGGTCGGGAACAGGCTGAATTCCAGCGGTCTTTTTGCCGACACCGCCACCAGTAGCACCATCACCGCCAGCACAATGTTGAAGGTGAACAGAATATCCAGCAGCGCAGGCGGTAGCGGCAAAATAATCATCGCCAGAATACACAGGATCACCAGCGGCACGCCGAGATTGCCGCCGCGCAGCAGCGCGAGGAACGATTTAGTTGTTTTCGCCATCCAGTTTAAGCACCTCTTTGGGAATGGAAATATGTCTGTTCAGCGCCGGGCGCGGCTGTGCGCCGTCGCGCCAGTGTTTCATTTGCAGGACGTAGGTCAGAACGTGGGCGATGGCCCGGTAAAGCTGAAACGGAATTTGCTGGTTAACCTGGGTGGTGTAGTAAACCGAGCGCGCCAGCCGGGGGAATTCCACGATTTCAATCTGATGTTCGGTAGCGACCTGGCGAATATAGAGCGCGATTTCGTCTGTACCTTTCGCCACCACAAACGGCGCGGCGGCGCGCGACTGGTCATACTGCAACGCAACGGCGTAGTGGGTCGGGTTGGTGATCACCACGTTGGCTTTCGGCACCACTTTGCGGATTTGCCCCATCGCCAGTTGCCGTTGCAGCCGCCGCACGCGCGCTTTCACTTCCGGCTTGCCTTCCTGATTTTTGTACTCTTCTTTCAGCTCCTGTTTGGTCATCTTCAGCCCTTTGGTGAACAGGGCTTTCGCCAGCGGCACGTCGATCAGCGCAAAGAAAATAAACAGGATGACGAAGTTGCGCATCACGCTGGCGTAGAGCGACAAACCCTCATTCATCGCCAGTTTGAACGGCAGCGCCTGCAGGCCGAGAAAGGCGGCAAAGTTATTGCGCAGGCTAATCCACAGCATTACCAGCACCACCACCGATTTCACCGTCATCTTCCCTGTTTCCGCCAGATGTTCACTGGAAAACAGCCGCCCAATGCCTTTTAACGGGCTGATTTTGCTGAAGTCCGGGAGGATTTTTTTCGGCAAGAACAGCCAGCCGCCAGGCACCAGCGAAGAGAGCAGCGCGGCGGCGGGCATCGGCAGCAAGGTGAGAATAAACTTGCCGAGAATTAACAGGTGATGGCGCAGAAACTGGCCGATCACCTGCGGGTTATTAATCTCCTGCGCATACTGGTGCACACTGATAAAACTCTCGCGTACAAAATCGGCATACCACGGGAAACTACTGGAGATCACCACAAACGCCGCAAACAGGCTCGCCGCCAGCCCCATATCCTTCGAGCGCGGCAGTTGTCCCTCTTCACGCGCTTTACGCAGCTTTTGCGCCGAGGGTTTCTCTGTTTTTTCTTCGCTGCTGCTATCCGCCATAGTGACCCTTCAGCGCGTCGAGTTGTTGCAATACAAAATTCGCCAGATGCAGATAGTGATCCGGCAGGTTGTAGAGCAGGGTGGCAAAACAGACCAGCCCCGCCAGCATGTTGATGGGAAAGCCGAGCGAAAAAAGGTTCAGCGGCGGCGCAATGCGGTTGAGCAGGCCAAAGCAGCCCTGCACAATCAGCATGATAAAAGTGGTCGGCAGCGCCAGCAGCGATGCCGACGCCAGCACCCAGCTAAAGGCCAGCGCGATGGTGCGCAGGGTTTGCGGATGCAGCGCGTTGCCAATCGGCCAGTAGGTGAAGCCCTTGTACAACACGCTCACCAGCAGCAGATGCCCATCCATGGCAAAAAACAGCAGGATCGCGTAGACGTTGATCAGTTCCGCCAGCACAGTGGTTGATGCGCCGCTGCTCGGGTCGTTCATCACCGCCATGCTCATCCCCATATTGAACGAGAGAATTTGCCCGGCCAGTTGCAGCGCGAGAAACAGAAACTGAAACATCAGCCCGAATAACATGCCCCATAAAATTTGCTCCACCGTCAGAATCAGGCTGTTGAGCGAAAGCAGGTCGTGGGGAATGGGATGCGGGATCAACGGTGTGATGATTATCGCCAGCGCCAGCGACAAAATAATCCGCACGCGCACGGTCAGGGCGCTGTTATCCAGCACCGGCACATAGCGCAGAAACGCCATAATGCGCACGAAGGGAAACCATAGCCCCAGCGCCAGATCCGTCAGTTGCGTAACGTCGCTTGTGCGCATCTCAATGAACCAGCAACGCGGCTTGGCTAAACAGGTGAATGCACAGATCATGCAACTGGATAATCATCCATTTGCCGCACACCCCCAGCACCACCAGCGTGACAATCAGCCTCGGCAAAAAGCTCAGGGTCTGTTCATTAATCTGCGTCACCGCCTGGAACACGCTCACCAGCAGGCCGACCAGCAGGCTTGGCACCACCAGTACCGAAACCAGTAAAATCACCACTTTTATGCCGCTGGCGACAATGTCGGCGGCTACGTCTACGGTCAACATAATCAGCCCAGCCCCAGCCCGCGAATGCTGGTGGTGAGCGTGCCGATGGTCAGCGACCAGCCGTCGATCAGCACAAACAGCATCAGTTTAAACGGCAGCGAAACAATCAGCGGCGACAGCATCATCATCCCCATCGCCATCAATACGCTGGCGACAATCAGGTCGATAACCAGAAACGGGATGTAAATCATAAAGCCAATCTGGAAAGCGGTTTTCAGCTCGCTCAACACATAGGCTGGCACCACAATCGTGAGATCCTGGTCGGCGGCATTGCCCTTCGCGCCGCCGATGGTCATGATTTGCGCCATCGCTTTTTTGTCGGTTTGCGCCAGCATAAAGCGTTTCAGCGGTGTAGCGGCGGTGCTTAAGGCATCGGTCAGGGTAATCCGATCGTTTTCAAACGGCACCACCGCGTGGTCGTAAATATTGAGCCAGATAGGGCGCATCACCAGCAGGGTGAGGGAGAGCGCAATACCAATCAGAATGCGGTTTGGCGGCGTTTGTTGCAGCCCCAGCGCCTGGCGCAGCAGCGACAGCACGATAATAAAGCGCGTAAAGCAGGTCATCATCAGCACCATCGTCGGCAGCAAACCGACGAGGGTCATCAGAATCAGCACCTGAATTTTGACGCTGTACTCCTGAGTGTTGCCGTGAGTGACCACGTTAAGCAGCGCAATATCGCCCCCCTGGGCGATTGCCAGCGGCGCGAGCGCCAGCAGCGCCAGGCCCAGCGTCAGCTGAGTGCGGCGTTTCATGGTGCCAGTTCGTTGATGTCGCGGGTGTTAAATTCCAGCACGCGCAGGCCGTACTTCTCGTTAACCACCACCACTTCCGCTTTGCCCAGCAGGATATTGTTTACTTTAATATCCAGCGGCTCCCCGGCGAGTTTATCCAGTTCAATCACCGTGTCGTCGTCGATGTTAAGCAGGTCGGCTAACATGATTTCCACCGACGACACTTCCAGCGTTAAGGTCACCGGAATGCGTTTCAGCAGCGTCATCGAGTCGGAAAAACGGTCTTCCTGGCGGGTGACCCGCGTTTCGGCATCGGTGGATTTCACGACAGGCGCAACGTCATCGGTCAGGCCAAAATCCTCAGCTAAAATATCTTCTTGCTTACTCATGGCTATTCTCATTTTTGCCCGCCAGCTCCGACAAAAACAGTTTGTCTTTGTCTTCCACAATCAGGGCGCTAAATAATTCAGATTGCCCAATCGCCACCGGGAATGTTTCTCCCAGTGATATGGGTAAAATATCCCCGGCTTTTATCTGCGAGAGAGCCGCAACATTCATCGACAGCTCGGCAATTTTGACGTTCAGGGTCAGCGGCAGGGAGCGGATGATTTCTTTAATCAATGCCGGTTTATTAACGGATTTCGCCACCTGCTGCGGTTTACTGTGCTCGCTGTGGCGAATCAGATTTAAAATAAAATCGGTGTGGGCGTCGTCGAGCAAAATACGAAAACTGCTCTCTTCATCGCCCGCAAGGGTAAAGGTTAATTGATACGCCCAGTGGGTAATCACCGTGCTGCTGTCCAGCTTTAACTTCAGCGCAATACCGGAGGTTTGCAGATTAAATATCAGCGTGCAGATATCCAGCGCGAGGCGGTTTTTTAATCGCGTTTCGGTTTTAGTCGGTAGCCCGTGATGGGGGTTCGTCTCTTTGAGAGATGACTCCAGACCATAAAAATTGCCCAGCAGCATTAACAATAAGGAGCGATCAATATCAAACGCCAGATGCCCGACCTGGGAAACCATCAACTCAGCGTTTTTATTTATAATATCCATTTCGCAGCCAATCTTTTTTAAGGTGATATTGCTGCGATGCTTTTTAAGAAAGTAGCTGCCAAGATGTGAATCAATCACGTCAAAATTCCCTGTAAACAGGGTCGGCAGGCGATGGTAGGGGCGTCCGAGCCGATTACCTTCTAATTTAAAGATGCCTGGCGTTTTACTGTACTTCAGCATGGCTTACTTTCTCTGCTGTAATGGTAAGGGCGTTTTTGTGCACGCAATTCCGGCAGTGACACAAGGTGAGGTATTAAATAGAGGGGGCGTGAAAGGGGCAAATTATTAATAGGATGAAAAAATAATTAAATTATTAATAGGTGAGATATCAGGCATCGTCATAAAACATTGCACAAACTGTAGGCCTGATAAGACGCGTAGCGTCGCATCAGGCATCGGCGCACAATTGCCGGATGCGGCGTAAACGCCTTACCCGGCCTACCGTCCGGCCGCAGGCTGTAGGCCTGATAAGACGCGCAGCGTCGCATCAGGCATCGGTGCACAACTGCCGGATGCGGCGTAACCGCCTTATCCGGCCTACCGTCCGGCCGCAGGCTGTAGGCCTGATAAGACGCGTCAGCGTCGTATCAGGCGTCGGCGCACAACTGCCGGATGCGGCGTAACCGCCTTATCCGGCCTACCGTTCGGGCGCGGGCTTGTAGGCCTGATAAGACGCGCAGCGTCGCATCAGGCATCGGTGCACAATTGCCGGATGCGGCGTAACCGCCTTATCCGGCCTACCGTTCGGGTGCAGGCTGTAGGCCTGATAAGACGCGTCAGCGTCGTATCAGGCATCGGTGCACAATTGCCGGATGCGGCGTAACCGCCTTATCCGGCCTACCGTCCGGCCGCAGGCTGTAGGCCTGATAAGACGCGTAGCGTCGCATCAGGCGTCGGCGCACAACTGCCGGATGCGGCGTAAACGCCTTATCCGGCCTACCGTTCGGGCGCGGGCTTGTAGGCCTGATAAGACGCGTCAGCGTCGCATCAGGCATCGGTGCACAATTGCCGGATGCGGCGTAACCGCCTTATCCGGCCTACCGTTCGGGCGCGGGCTTGTAGGCCTGATAAGACGCGTCAGCGTCGCATCAGGCATCGGTGCACAATTGCCGGATGCGGCGTAACCGCCTTATCCGGCCTACCGTTCGGGCGCGGGCTTGTAGGCCTGATAAGACGCGCAGCGTCGCATCAGGCATCGGTGCACAATTGCCGGATGCGGCGTAAACGCCTTATCCGGCCTACCGTTCGGGCGCGGGCTTGTAGGCCTGATAAGACGCGTCAGCGTCGTATCAGGCGTCGGCGCACAATTGCCGGATGCGGCGTAACCGCCTTATCCGGCCTACCGTTCGGGCGCGGGCTTGTAGGCCTGATAAGACGCGTCAGCGTCGTATCAGGCGTCGGCGCACAACTGCCGGATGCGGCGTAACCGCCTTATCCGGCCTACCGTTCGGGTGCAGGCATGGTGTTACATGTAACTCATTGTTGATCAACAAATAATATTTTTATTATCGTTTAATTCGAACTTGTTAATCCCGCCGGTGATACGCTTCAGAACATCCTGTTTTCTGTCGCTACTTATATCGTTCACCCTATGTCTGAACTTATTGCAACTGCCGCTTCCAGCATTAACGCTTTTACACTGGCAAAGCGTGTCGCCGCCTTTAACGTGCCGGTGCTCATTCAGGGCGAAACCGGCGCGGGCAAAGAATGCGTGGCGAAATATATTCACACCGTAGCCTTTGGTGAAAATGAAAACGCGCCCTATATCGGCGTGAATTGCGCGGCGATCCCGGAAAATATGCTGGAATCCACCTTATTTGGCTACGACAAAGGCGCATTTACCGGCGCAATTGCCAGCATGCCAGGAAAAATGGAACTGGCGAATAACGGCACCTTATTACTCGATGAAATTGGTGAAATGCCGCTGGCGCTACAGGCCAAAATATTACGCGTATTACAGGAACAACAGGTTGAGCGATTAGGCAGCAACCGACAAATTAAACTCAATTTTCGCCTGATTGCCTGCACCAATAAAAACCTTGAACAAGAAGTCGCTGCCGGACGTTTTCGTGAAGATCTCTATTATCGCCTGGCGGTTATTCCTATTACCATGCCGCCGCTACGTGAACGTCTGAACGATATTATTCCGCTGGCAGAGTCATTTATTAAAAAATACGCCACGGTACTGGTGAAAAATATCACCCTGTCGGAGTCCACCCGCCGCGCGCTGCTGAATTACCGCTGGCCCGGTAACGTTCGTCAACTGGAAAACGCCATTCAGCGGGGAATGATTTTAAATCGCGACGGCGTGATTTTCCCGGACGCACTAGGTCTGCCAGAAACAGACGTAACCGAAAATACAGAACTGCAATGGCCTGTTCAGCCCACCGTCCACATTGCCGAAACCCGCGATTTAGGCCAGCACGGACGTAGCGCGCAATATCAATATATCGCTGACCTGATGCGTAAATATCAGGGCAACCGCAGCAAGATTGCCGACCTGTTAGGTATTACCCCGCGCGCACTGCGCTATCGACTGGCCTCTATGCGTAAGCACGGTATCGAAGTTTTCTCCTGACCCGGAAGTTAAAAATGAGCATTACTAATATCAACAGCACCATGCAGGCGCAAATCATGCAGGACGTGCAGCGGATGCAGGCCAACGCCCAGGCACCGGTGCTGCCCGCCATGACCTTCAGTTCCACCGACCCGGACGTATCGTTTAACCGCATTATGTCCGGTGCGCTCGGTCATGTTGACCAGTTCCAGCAGGTGGCGGAGCAGCAGCAAACGGCTGTCGACACGGGCAAAAGTGATGACCTCGCAGGGGCGATGATCGCCAGCCAGCAGGCGTCGCTCTCTTTTTCCGCGCTGGTGCAGGTGCGCAACAAAATCGCCACCGGATTTAACGATCTGATGAGTATGTCGATCTAACACTATGAATGAACTGATCAAAAAGTTGACCCAGGCGTTTCCGGCGTTTCGACTGCGTCTTGCAGATAACAAACGCTGGGCGTTGATGGCGGGCGTGGGGCTTGCCGTTGCGGTGACGGCGATTATTGTCAGCGTGCTGTGGACCGGTAATCGCGGCTACGTCTCGCTCTACGGACGCCAGGAAAATCTGCCCGTGTCGCAGATTGTCACCGTGCTGGACGGCGAAAAGCTCAGCTACCGCATCGACCCGCAGAGCGGGCAGATTCTGGTGCCGGAAGATGAACTGTCGAAAACGCGCATGACCCTTGCCGCCAAAGGCGTGCAGGCGATATTGCCCAGCGGCTACGAGCTGATGGACAAAGACGAAGTGCTCGGCAGCAGCCAGTTCGTGCAGAACGTGCGCTACAAACGCAGTCTCGAAGGGGAACTGGCACAGAGCATTATGTCGCTGGACGCGGTGGAGAGCGCGCGGGTGCATCTGGCGCTCAACGAAGAAAGCTCGTTTGTGGTCAGCGATGAGCCGCAAAACAGCGCCTCGGTGGTGGTGCGCCTGCACTACGGCGCGAAGCTGAATATGGACCAGGTGAACGCCATCGTGCATCTGGTGTCCGGCAGTATTCCGGGGCTGCACGCCAGCAAAGTTAGCGTCGTCGATCAGGCGGGAAATCTGCTGACCGACGGCATTGGCGCGGGCGAGGCGGTCTCTGCCGCCACCCGTAAACGCGATCAGATCCTCAAAGACATTCAGGACAAAACCCGCGCCAGCGTGGCGAATGTGCTGGATTCGCTGGTCGGTAGCGGGAATTACCGCGTCAGCGTGATGCCGGATCTCGATCTCAGCACCATCGACGAAACCCAGGAACACTACGGCGACGCGCCGAAAATCAACCGCGAAGAGAGCGTGCTGGACAGCGACGCCAATCAGGTAGCGATGGGCGTGCCCGGTTCGCTCAGCAACCGTCCGCCGATTGCGGCGAATCAGATGACCAACGGCGCGGAAGAAAATCGCTCGCCGGAAGCGTTATCCAAACACAGCGAAAGCAAGCGCGATTACTCTTACGACCGCAGCGTCCAGCATATCCAGCATCCCGGCTTTGCGGTGAAACGCATTAACGTGGCGGTGGTGCTCAATCAAAACGCCCCGGCACTGAAAAACTGGAAACCGGAGCAGACCACGCAGCTTACCGCGTTGCTGAACAATGCCGCCGGTATTGACGCGCAACGTGGGGATAACCTGACGCTTTCACTGCTCAACTTTGTCCCGCAGGCGGTGCCGGTCGAACCAGTGATCCCGCTGTGGAAAGATGACAGCGTGCTGGCCTGGGGGCGTCTGATTGGCTGCGGTCTGCTGGCGCTGTTGTTGCTGTTCTTCGTGGTGCGCCCGTTGATGAAACGCCTGACGGCGGTGCGAGCACCGGTTATCACACCAGAACCGGAAGCCGTCAGCGAACCGTGGATCGCCACGCCGGAAGAAGAACGCAAAAACGTCGACCTGCCGTCGCTGCCCGGTGATGACAGCCTGCCTCCGCAGAGTTCCGGCCTCGAAGTGAAACTCGAGTTCCTGCAAAAACTGGCCATGAGCGACACCGATCGCGTTGCCGAAGTTCTCAGACAATGGATTACCAGCAATGAGCGAATTGACAATAAATAAGAGCAACAGCTACCTGGAGCAGGCGGCGATCCTGCTGCTGTGTCTGGGCGAAGAGGCGGCGGCGACGGTGATGCAAAAGCTTAGCCGCGAAGAAGTGGTGCGCCTGAGCGAAAACATGGCGCGGCTTTCTGGCGTTAAAACCAGCATGGCGCGCAAAGTGATCAATAACTTCTTTGATGAGTTCCGCGAACAGAGTGGCATCAACGGTGCATCACGAGCCATGTTGCAGGGCATTCTTAACAAAGCGCTTGGCACCGAGATTGCCAGCAGCGTGATCAACGGCATCTACGGCGATGAGATCCGCTCGCGGATGGCGCGCCTGCAATGGGTGGAACCGCGCCAGTTGGCGATGCTGATCTCCGAAGAACATCTGCAATTGCAGGCTGTATTCCTCGCGTTTCTGACGCCGGAAATCTCGGCAGCGGTGCTTTCATATCTCAACGAATCGGTGCAAAACGAAATTCTCTACCGGGTGGCGAAACTCAACGACGTCAACCGCGACGTGGTGGATGAACTGGACAGGCTGATCGAACGTGGCTTGTCGGTGCTTTCGGAACATGGCTCGAAGGTGAAAGGCATTAAACAGGCGGCGGATATCGTCAACCGCTTCCAGGGCAACCAGCAGGTGATCCTCGACCAGATGCGCGAGCGTGACGAAAACGTGCTGGAGCAGCTCCAGGATGAGATGTACGACTTCTTTATCCTCAGCCGCCAGAACGAAGAGGTGCGCCGACGTCTGCTCGATGAAGTGCCGATGGAGGACTGGGCGGTGGCGCTGAAAGGCACCGAAGCCCTGCTGCGTCGCTCAATTTACGCGGTAATGCCAAAACGTCAGGTGCAGCAACTGGAAGCGATCACCGCACGTCTGGGGCCGGTGCCGGTCAGCCGTATCGAACAGATCCGTCGCGAAATCATGGGCATTGCCCGTGAACTGGAAGAGGCTGGAGAGTTTCAGCTACAGCTCTTTGCGGAACAGACGGCGGAGTAACCCATGACCATTGAAACACTGCGCGGGCGCTATCGTCTGCACCGTTTCCCGCCGCGCCAGCGTGCGGTGACCGGAGAACCGCTCACCGCCAGCATTAGTGCCGCCGATTACCAGCGCCAGTTGATGGACGGTTTTCAGGAAGGGCTGCAAAAAGGGTTTGCGCAGGGAATGACCGAAGGCCAGGAGCAGGGCTTTAGCGAAGGTCATCAGCAAGGTTTTGCCGAGGGGCGACGCCAGGGCTACACCGAAGGCAGCCTTGCGGGGCAGCAGGAAGGGCGCAAACAGTTTGTGGAGGCGGCGCAGCCGCTGGAAGCCATCAGCGGAAAAGTGAACGACTTCCTCGCCCATATCGAACGCAAACAGCGGGAAGATTTGTTGCAACTGGTGGAAAAAGTCACCCGCCAGGTGATCCGCTGTGAACTGGCGCTGCAACCCACGCAGTTACTGGCGCTGGTGGAAGAGGCGCTGGCGGCCTTCCCGGCAATGCCGGAAACATTACAGGTGATGCTGAGCACGGAAGAATTTAACCGTCTGCGCGACGCGGTGCCGGAAAAGGTCAGCGAATGGGGGCTGATGCCTTCGCCGGATCTGCCGCCGGGGGAATGCCGGGTGATCACCGATAAATCCGAACTGGATATCGGCTGCGAACACCGCCTGGAACAGTGCATGACGGCGCTGCAAGAAACACTCACGCCGGAGTCGCAAAGTGAGTGATTTTTCCGCTTTCGATAACGCCCTGCGCTCGCTGGAGTCGATTCCATTAGCCCGCGTCGCCGGGCGGTTGGTGCGCCTTAACGGCATCCTGCTGGAGAGCGTCGGCTGCCCGCTAATGACCGGGCAACTGTGCCGTATTGAAAGCGCCAATCACACGCTTATCGACGCGCAGGCCGTGGGCTTTAATCGCGACATCACCTACTTAATGCCGTTTAAACAGCCGGTCGGCCTGATGGCGGGCGCGCGCGTCTTTCCGGAAGAAAAAGCCCACGATATCCTGATTGGCGAAAGCTGGTTAGGCCGCGTGGTGAATGGCCTCGGCGAGCCGCTGGATGGCAAAGGCCGCCTGAACGGCAACGATCTTCTGCCGCCGCTGCCACCCTCGGTCAATCCCTTAACCCGCCGTTCGGTGGACGAACCCTTAGACGTGGGCGTGAAAGCGATCAATGGCCTGCTGACCATCGGCAAAGGCCAGCGCGTCGGGCTGATGGCGGGCAGTGGCGTCGGGAAAAGCGTGCTGCTGGGGATGATCACCCGCCAGACTAAAGCCGATATTGTGGTGGTCGGGCTGATTGGCGAGCGCGGGCGCGAAGTGAAAGAGTTTATCGACCACTCGCTGGGGGCGGACGGGCTGGCAAAGTCTATTGTTGTCGTCGCGCCTGCCGATGAATCGCCGCTGATGCGCCTGAAAGCCACCGAACTGTGCCACTCTATCGCTGCCTGGTTTCGTGACCGTGGGCATCACGTTTTACTGCTGGTGGATTCCCTGACCCGCTACGCGATGGCGCAGCGAGAAATCGCTCTCTCCCTCGGTGAACCGCCTGCCACCAAAGGCTATCCGCCATCGGCATTCGGCATGATCCCCAAACTGGTCGAAAGCGCAGGCAACAGCGAAAGCGCAGGATCGATGACCGCCATCTACACCGTGCTGGCGGAAGGTGATGACCAGCAAGACCCGATCGTTGACTGCGCCCGCGCGGTGCTGGACGGGCATATCGTATTAACCCGCAAGCTAGCGGAAGCGGGGCATTATCCGGCCATTGATATCGGCCAGTCGATCAGCCGCTGCATGAACCAGGTCACCCGCCCGGAACATCAGCAATCCGCCCGCGCGTTAAAGCAAAACTACGCTGCGTATATGGAGATCAAACCGCTGATCCCGCTCGGTGGCTACGTGCAAGGCGCGGACGCCAGCGTCGATAAAGCGGTGAAAATGTTCCCGGCTATCGAGCGATTTTTGCGTCAGGAGATGCGCGAACCCGCCTCCCTCGAACTGGTGCAAAGCCGCCTGCAAATTCTCTTTCCTGGTGTCAAAAAGGCAGAACAGTAACTATGCGACAAATCATCGACACCCTCGCGCAGTTGCAGCGCCTGCGGGATAAATCGGTCAAAGACAAAACCGTCGAACTGGCAAAGCAAAAACAGATTTGCGCGGGCTATGACAACAATATCAAGGCGTTAGGCTACCTGGTGGAGAAAACGGCTGCGGGCGCGGCGGCGTCGGTAGAATCGCTGAAAAACGTCAGCGGCTACAAAGGCACTTTGCGCAGGGTAATCGCCTGGCAGGAGCAGGAAAAAACGCTGGCTAACATCAAAGCCACGCGAATGCAGAAAAACCTGACGGCGGCGGCCTGCGAAGAGAAAGTGGTAGCCCTGACGCTGGACGACAAACGCCGCGAGCAACAAGAAAGCGCCACCGCGAAAGCGCAAAAAGCGGTGGACGATATTGCGGTGCAGTGCTGGCTACGGCACAAATTAGCGGAGTAGCCATGAAAACGGTCATCACCTTCGGCACCTTCGATGTGTTTCATGTCGGTCATCTGCGCCTTTTACAACGCGCCCGCACGCTGGGCGAAAGGCTGCTGGTCGGTGTATCGTCCGACGCCTTAAATATCGCCAAAAAGGGCAGGGCACCGGTTTACCATCAGGATGACCGCATGGCGATAATCGCCGGGCTGGCATGCGTGGATGGCGTATTTCTGGAGGAATCGCTGGAGCAAAAAGCAGAGTATTTGCGGGGGTACAGTGCGGATATTTTGGTGATGGGAGATGACTGGGCCGGGACGTTTGATAGCTTCGCGTATATTTGTGAGGTGGTGTATTTTCCCCGCACGCCGTCGGTGTCGACGACGGGGATTATTGAGGTGATTAGGGGTCGGTAATTAATCACTATTTAGTTAGTATTAAATTTTTTCCGGCGTGTTAACTCAAAGCGTCCTTTCACTATTTTGTAGCTTGTTTGCAGATATAGTTCAGGTAGTGGACTCTTCTTGAGTGGAGTCATCCCATATTCACCAGGTTTGTAAGGATGGATAACATAGTTATTTATCGCTATCGTATAGTCCGGGCTTATTTTAAAGTGTGAGAAACGGATGATATCTTCGTAACCAAAGAAGGTGCTAAGCAACAGGGAATCTAAAAGGATGCCTTTTCTGTCATAACTATTCAGTTGGATATTGAGTAATGAAGTGTCACTTTCACCGATGGTGTTATACATAACAAGTCTGAAGATATTATCTTTATCTTCAAACTGACCCAATTCGTAAAAACGAGTATCTTTAGCAACCCAGGGAGAGAGGAAATTATCGCCTTTGACAGGGATGGTGATTTCTTGCTGATTGAAAGGTGTTGTTTGGGATTTTTGGTTTTCAGATAAGGAGAGTTCTGTAATTCCGTTGGTGATGTTTTTATAATAAATCGCAAATGGTGTTATTTTTGTAGAATCTAATGGTAGCGTTAGTGCTTTGTTCTGACCAATTGTACTGGTAGTAGTAATAAAAATAATAAGAGACAGTAATGCGAGTGATGTTTTGTTCATGTTTTTACTAACGCAATAAAATAAATGGATTATCAGAAGTGTTTCGGAAATAGTATTTTTGTTTTTCTATGCAAGCTGAAAAAGATGAATAAGAGAGTCATCCCATCATAAGGGGCTATCTCCTCAGAACGTGTTCTTTTACTTTAAGTGATGCATATATATTCTTGTAAATCATAAATAAGGTTGAATTTCCTGTGCCAGTAAAAATAATAAAATGATTTTCTGGTAAAGCTATCTCTGCCTGAAAACATTGATCTACATGATATCCAGAATCATCATTGATCCGGCATGAAACAATTGCGCTCATGCCAACAAATTCTGGCGTAACATTTATGTCAGCTAATACGGGAATGCCTTCGCTTGCCGCCTCCCATCGCCCTTCATTGTTCACTGTGAAAAAGTCGCTTCCCGTACGTGATATGGATTCACATACTTTAATATATGTAGTTGTATTTCTATATTCTTTGCTAATAGATAAACAATCTTTGCTTTTAGTAATGAACCAATTAACAGGGACTTCAAACGTAACTTCATTGAAAGAGATAATCTTAAGATGGTCACTACCATAACTATTTTCGATAAAAAAACAAAAAAATATTATAAAAGTTAATCTCACTTACTTTATCTCTAAAAGAATTTATTAATCATGTTGAAAGTAGAGTCAGGGTAAGATAACGAAAGCCCGCAACCCGAAAGGACTGACGCCAGTAATTTTCTGTCGTATAAGCTATGCAAAAATAGTTATTAATTGACAAGAGTTGCTTTCAGTTATTGAACATATAATACGAATTATGTAGTGGAAAAATTACGTTATATAGAATTCCGTGTTATAGAGGTAAATCTTGATTGTCAATAATAAATGTCTGGCTATGTATTCTCACCTATTTTAAATACCACAGTACCCAAACATATTCATTGTATTTTCATTGCCTTTTGTCTTGATGGTAATGCTGTATTTAACATCTTCGCCTTCATCATCTATGGTTTCTGAGTTAATTGACATTTTTCTTGTGATGATAGTTACATCTTTGTTCTTAAAGATAGCCGTATCTTTACCTGATGATACTTGCTTTGCGATAATAATCTTATGATTTAATTCGATGATCGCAGAGTACGCGCAGGTTTCTTTTCCTGTAGGTTTGCCTGCGGGACAAATTCCACCTTCAACATAGTTATAACTATCTTTATCCTTATTGCTTTCCAGATTCAACGTACAAACAGGATGTGCTAGATTGGTGACTTCTTCAACGTGAAAACTGGTCATGACAACATAGTCTGATGAAAGCCAGTTTGATTCGGTTGCTGCACAAACAGTAACGCAGTTAGATACTAGTGTGAGTATAAATATTATTTTTCTCATGATAATGTTCCTGTGGATATATTCATTATTGTGTAAGTATGCTTTTAAGCCCTTCAATTCTTTTACGTGTCATGTCATTTTTACAAGAATACATTGCCGTCTCATACGCTTGAGATTTTTCATCGTTCTGGAATGAGTAAACTACACAATTTTTGTCTCGAAATTTTAGCCATGCTCTTTGGGATGATTTTATTTTTTCAATATACTCAACACCTAAATCTGGCTGTGCACTGTATTCCTTACGAATCATGGATAAAAGATTTTTGTAAGTATTATTCAGCTCACTATCACTGTGTTCAAATGTCACTTTAGAACAGAGAAAAACTTGTGAAGATAATTGTATGTCGGAGCATGGAGCGCTTGCATGTAGTACGAAAGGAATGAAAACAAAGAGAGATGATACTATTTTTGTATGATTCATGTGTTATTTTTCTTGAGTGATTCTGTGTTTGTTGACAAGGGGGAGCCTGAACTCGCTACCAGAGTAGAATTTTGAAGAACTGTATTCAGATAATATTTAAGAGAAGTGTTGATTTTTACGTCTTGCAATATCAATTATATCTGGAATGGCGGTTAATTTTGAATGATCTATTTCTGATAACTCAACAGCCCAGGATATTGGTACATATCCTGACATATGTTCATAGGAACGACAAGAACCACACCATTCCCAATAACTTCCAGGTCCTTTATACATAATTCCTCCTATTAAGCGTGGTTGCGTTTTTACCAGAGAATAATAGCGATATAATTCCGTATCACCACATACTGGACAAGCAGTTGATAAATGCATCCCTTCTCCAGGAGCAACATTATTATAAATTTCCCTCCATCTGTCCGTGTATTCGGGGGGGATCCCATTCCATTGTTTTTTCTCTATAATTTTTTCTTTTTCCATTTATCCAATCCTCTTATGCATCACCTGAACTATCATTTTGTTTCCCACTCCTTTACTCCGGGTTCCATCAAAAAATCTATCTTATGGCTATATTTTTGAGGCCTAGGGCATCCAGGCAACTAATAGATTAGCAAAATGGGTTCATATCACATCAGAAACGCTACCGCCCTCCCGTTTTAGTCGTTTACAGGCATGAAGTTATAGTTGATACCTGCGAAGTACTACAGATAAATCACGGGTGAGGTATGTTGCTGCCAATACAGGTAAAAAAGAATGGTTATAGAAGGAAGTTGGGCGCTTTTCGGAATTCATAAAGACAACTATTCCCAGGCTCCAAAATGTGCAACTTTTACCGATTCACCAGTCTTAAAGATGTAGGTATGAAATCAGAGGGTAGATAAGTGCGCTGTTCGTGCCGGATGCGGCGTAAACGCCTTATCCGGCCTACAAATCCTCACGAATTCACTATATTGCAGGGGCGCGTAGGCCTGATAAGCGAAGCGCATCAGGCACTTGCGCGGTTTACCCCAGCGCCTCCATAATCACCATCGCCGCCCGTTCTCCCGCCTTGCCATCCATAAACGCATCGCAATAGTGATGACGAATTTCCGCCAGTTGCCCCTGTACCGCACACCAGTCAAACGCCTCTGACAACAAATAACGCAGTTCCGCAACATCATGAGCCACCGGCAATATTTCGCGGATTTGCTGGTCGGCGCTCTCCGGCGTGGAGTAGCTTTTCTCGCCGTCGAGCAATTCACTCATGCCAGGAAAGTCGAGCAGAATCACCCGCTTATCAACGTGGATAGCATCGAAAATAAAACCGCTGTTATCGGTGAGCACGTAATCGGCCTTTGCCAGTAGCGTCAGCGTGTAGCGGGCAGAGTCGGTGCGCTGTTTTAAATGCCTGCGCGCCAGGGCCAGCGATGCAGCTTCTTCCGGGCGCGAGCAGGTGCCGTGGTGCAGTTTGCAAATCAGATTCACATCACCGCTTAAGCGCCCTAATTTTTCTGCCCAGTGGGGCAGGGAGCTTAATGCGCCAAATGTGGGGGCGTAGAGCACCGTAGGTTTACGGTAATCGGGTTGGATATTTTCCGGCAACGAACGATCGAACGTGCCGTTATGCCAGGCGTCGAAGCGCGGGTTGCCGACCACTTTCGCACTGCCGAAATGTTCCAGCGCCTGCTGGCTGTAGTGGCTGTAACACAAAATGCGCTGATAAAAACGGTTCCAGTCGGCGTGGTTCCACGTTTCTTTGGCTAAGCCGTACATGGCGCGGACGTTCACCGCCGCCAGGCCATTGAGCGCGGGCGTGTGGTAGGGGCTGACCAGGCATTTCACTCGCTGACCGTGTGCCTGCATTTCAGACAAGCGCATACCTTTAAGCTGCGGATCGTCGATGTTTTTTAGCGTCTCCAGCATTTCATCAAGAAACGGTTTAAACACGCGGTCGTTGATCACCAGCGTGCAACTCTGCCCCAGCGCCTGCAGGGCAGTGATGATTGGGCGGTACAGCGCGTAGTGGAAGGAGGTTTCCATAAAAAAGCCAATGGTGTCGGCAATGGGTAACGCGGATGGCGTTGTGGCTACGGGTAACTTATTGAAATAGTAACTAATGTTGTCGGTCGTTTTTTGCTCGATATCACTAAAGCCCGGTCGCTGATAACAAATACTCGGATAACAGGCCAGCCATTTGTCGGCGCGTAGCAGCGGCTGCCAGCAGGCTTCCAGCGAGTGCTCATCGTTGCTCATCTGCTGCGCCAGTTGCGGGTAGTAACGGCTGTTCACCAGATAAGCACACACTTTGCGGCAGTCCCGCGCGTGTACCAGCCCAGGCAAACTTTTTAGCATCGTTCCTTGCGAAATCTCACCGCCAAGGATCATCACCTGCCAGGGGATTTTCCCAAGGCTCCCGAGCAGGGTGTTCAGCACCTGAATATGTTTCTCCTGCTTGAGAATAACCGCGTCATCTTCCAGCAGCAGGTAGTTTTGCCAGCCATGCTGTTGCGCCAGGCGCAGCGCCTGCAAGTGTGACTGAAAGCGGCCCCGTTGACCGTTTTCACCTTCACAGGCGGCAAGGCGGGTGATCTTCGCGGGCGGAATATGCAGCAGTGCCAGTTCTTCATGGATCTGCTGTAAGCGATCCGGGCGTTTATCCAGATTCACAATGACCACCTGATCGACAGCCTGATGGTTGATCGCCTGGTGATGAGTGGCGTTATGCAGACTTAGATAAGTATTGCGTAACAGCGGATCGCTGACGATATCTGTAAGCGCCGCATCGACTGGCGTGCTGGCCCCGAGAATAAAATCTTTATCAAAGGTATTTTGGCTGTGCGAGATACACAGAATCGTGCGCTCACCGGGCAGTTGTAGCGGATTTACGCTGAAATTATCGGTGAAACTTTTCTCTTCACCTAAATTGCAATCGTCATCGTAGCGGTGCTTTTTCAGGTAGTTACGGTGATAGCAAAAGGTGCCATTGAGGATGTTATGCGGGCCAAAGCTGCGGCTTTTGAAAATGCGGTTGATATGACTGTACCAGATAGGGATCTGGTCGGAACCGGAGATGAGCGCCCGGTGTTTTTGCATCATGGCGATAGTCCAGGAGATTTTATCTGCCGGGTAGTAGTCGTCATCGTCCATGCAGAGGATGTATTCGCCGTTCGCCAGTGCGTTGAGCATGTTACGTTTTTTGCCCAGCGGCAGTTTTTCCGGGTGATGGATGTAGCGAATGTTGAAGGCGTCCGGCTTACCATTGGTCAGGCGGTCAATGATGTGTTGATGGCTTTGCGGGGAGTCGTCGAGGATGACCAGTTCGCGGCGGTCTGCCGGGTAATCCTGATAGCGGTACATGTAAATCAGGTACGGCAGAAATGCGCCACGGTTCCAGGTTGGCGTAACGACGCTGACAAACGGTTTTTCGCGGTGAGTGGCGAGCGTTTTGATGATGGTTTGCATGATATGTTTACAAAGTAGATAAGGCCGGGAAAAACCGGCCTGAAAGCGTTAGCAAGGTAGCAGTGAAAACGCATAAAGCAGCGGATCTGCACAACATTCAGACTGAATTTGTTGGCGAATCAGCAGCGCATTTTCGCTGGCTCGCCAGCGTTCAAATACCGCGAAGAGGGCGAAAATATCCTCCTGCCGCAACGGTGAACCATCCAGCGTCCACAAACTGATTAACGTGCGGATGAGATAAAAATCGCACACCAGCGGGAAATAATCCGCCCCGTCCGCCTGGCCAATCGCATCGTGGTAAACCCGGTAGATCAGGTAATTACGCAAAATCCAGGGCGAAGCTGTGAAATATTGCTGACAGGTGGTTTGCCACTGCGCCTGTAACTGCTGTTGCAACAGAGCTTCGCTGTTGGCGTCATGCAACGTCAGCAAAGTCACCTGCAACGGCAGCGAGGCTTTGCGCGGGCTTTCCGGTAGAATCGACCAGTCAAAAGCAAAATTACCGAGCAGCGTCACCAGTTGGCGCGCGATGTGTGGCACTGATGGTAGCCGGGCAAATTGTGCCTGCAACGTACCTTTTTGCGCATGGTCGGCCAGCGCCTGCGGCAGCGTCGTCAAACGGGCAAGCGTGTCGCCGTCTCTGCCTGGCATTTTACTGGCGCGGGAGAGCAGGAGCCCGACGGCATACAGTGAAAGCTCTGGTGTTAAATCGGCCAGCGCAAGGGTGCTTAAAATTACCTGGTTTACTATCGCATCACGCGCGGATAGCTCCGCGGCACTTTCTTCCACAGAGCGGTAGGTGAGCTGTAATTCAAAGGCGCTGGAGTCGTTGAGTACCGCTTCACAACTGGCAATATCGGTTAATGCCAGACTCTGGCGAATCTCATTCTTCCAGACCTTACGGACGTATAAAGGCGAAGCGGGATGGCACGCCAAAAAATTGCGTACATACTCCGGTTCATAACATTCAATAAAACTCATAGGTGGCTTCCAGTCTTTATTACTTTGCAGGATGTGCAATAAACGTGCCGGGAATTTTTTTATTCAAAAACAGAGGATTGGGGATCTGGCGGAAAATCCGTTTCCGCAATGGGGGAAGGTATTGCCGTTATCCCTGATAGAGAAAATCCGCTTCGCTACCTAAAAAAGCCTGAATAAATTCATACTGGCGAATTAACAGCTCGCCGTTTTTATCGTTATAGCTTTTACAGCGTTCCGCCTTTTGCTCAAGGCGTTGCCACAACTGCTGTGCAGCCGCTTTTTGAACCGCCGGAAGCCAGGCAAAAACCTGCGCCAGACCGTCACTATTGACGCTGACACCCAGCAGTTGCAGCAGGCAGTGCCGCTGATGGCTATGGCTGTGTAACTGCTCATAGTGATGGGTTATCTCATCGTTTACCGCCAGCAACTCTTCGCTGGCGCGGCGAATCATGCAGATCCGCTGACGCTGAAGCAGTTCGCGCAGGCAATCATACCGCGCGTCGTCGTCGCGAATGCCCTGCAGCAGCGCCTTTACCTGTTGTAACCGGATACTCACTTCATCGGCCTCTTAGTTCTGGAAAAAACTCAGCATATCGCTGGCTAACTGTTCGGTGTCCACTTGCAGGCTGCCGGAGGCCAGCATCGCCTGCATTTGCGCCACTTTGTCGCTGTCGATATCGCTTTCGTTCTTGTCGTTCAGAGTTTGCTGGGCAGACTGCAATCCCGCCTGGGTAATGTCGTCGGCGTTTAGCGTCGTGGTGGTGGTTGCCGTGCTTTTGCGCGGCTGGCTGGAGCCAGCAGACGTTGCTGTCGGGCGATTGCCTGGCATCGTCGGGGAGATTTTCATCGTAACCTCGTCTTGGTATTTGGGGGGGTTACTCTGGTAGAGCGGTATATGTGGGGGAAAACTTTAATTGTTATCTCACGTTTCCTTTTTGTTCAGATATGTTGGTTCTGGTTGTCCTTATGGATATGTGGAAAAATCCGAATCGGATACTATATGAAAATTAAGGATGTCTTATGTCAGGGTTACAAGATTGGCTGCTTGATAAGGTCGGTGGTAACAACTATCTCTATATTAAACGTCTTTCAGCAAACGATACTGGTGCTACGGGAGGGCATCAAGTGGGGGTGTATATCCCTTCCGGTATCGTTGCTGAACTTTTCCCATCTATAGATCATACGTCAGAAAAAAATCCTTCAGTTTTATTGCGCGCAACTTATTCTTCTCATGAATGTGCAGACAGTGAGGTTCGCGCTATTTACTACAATAATAAATATTTCGGGCAAACAAGAAATGAAAAACGTATCACTCGGTGGGGAGCTGGCAGTCCTCTACAGGATCCGGAAAATACAGGTGCTTTATCTGTGCTTGCGTTTGAACATGAACCAGGAAGAGATAGCAAAAGTGTAGATGTATGGGTTTGTGTAAGCCCAGAAGAAGAGGATGTACTGGAATCTGCCGTTGGGGAGATCATTCCTGGAACTTTAATGTTTGGGCCTGCCAGCGAAATACTTGGTGTACTCGCATCAAGGCCAAAAATCTCTCAAAAGGAATATGTTATTCCGGAAAGCTGGAAACAGAACTTTCCTTCTGGCTTAGAGATCATTCAATATGCAGCGGGTTATTATCCAGTAGGCGTAACCAGTCCAGATGACCAACTTTTAGAACGCCGCCGTATTGAATATGATCTCTTTCTAATGGTTGAAGAAATTCATGTGCTGGACATTATTCGTCAAGGATTTGGTTCTGTAGATGATTTTATAGGTATGGCTAACTCTGTTAGCAATAGAAGAAAATCTCGAGCGGGGAAATCTCTGGAGCTACATCTTGAGCATATTTTTATTGAGCATGGACTACATCATTTTTCAACTCAATGTATTACTGAAGGAAAAAAGAAACCCGATTTTCTTTTTCCATCAGCGGCAGCTTACCATGATGATCACTTTCCCACAGAAAAACTCCGCATGCTTGCTGTAAAAACAACATGTAAGGATCGGTGGCGACAGGCACTCAATGAAGCAAATAAAATCAATAATATATATTTGTTTACATTGCAAGAAGGTGTCTCTATTGCACAATTTAACGAAATGAAAGCTGAGGGAGTTACCTTAGTTGTTCCTTCTCCTCTTCATAAAAAATATCCTGAGGAAATAAGGGGGGAATTATTAACATTAAGTGATTTTATCTCAGAGTTAAAAAATATTTATAAGGATTTAGTATAATCTCAATATATATTTAGAGGCCTTTAATAAAGGCCTCGCATTAATGAATGCTAGTTATTATTTTTAATCGTTAAGAACACGAGCATTGACCGCCTTTTGTATATATGGTTCTAGCAATCTTGCGACAGCTTCAAATACTGGAACTATAACTGAATTTCCAAATTGTCTATAGGCCTGTGTATCTGATACAGGTATTCTAAAAGGCCTTCCACCTGGTTTTTCAAAACCCATGAGTCTTGCACATTCGTGAGGTGTCAGTCTTCTTGGGCGGTTCTCTTGATTCGCTGGATTACTAAAATCAATTTCACCGACAGCTTTATCCCAGCCACGATCGATCAGTATTTCAGAACCATCTTTATGGTAACGAGCAGACAGCGTCCGTGCGATACTATCTGGATTTTTAGGATCAACTAAACCAAAACCAAATCCATTCCCTTTTGCTGCATGTTTCTTTGCATAATTGTAAAGATATTCCCATAACCTCGGGGTCAGAATATATTTTTTGTCAACATCATGATCTAATAATTCACCAAATGTTGGTCTGTTTTGAGGGTAAAAATGGTTAATGTTTCTTAACGTAAAATCATTGTGAATATTAAGATCTCTACGAAATCCTACCAACACTATACGCTCACGATGTTGGGGCAAAAAATGTTTGCCATCTATAATTTTGGGATCATCCGAACCAGTAACACCAGCATCGGCGACTTCATATCCTAATTCATCGAGTGTTTCCATGATGACTTTAAAAGTCTTACCTTTATCGTGACTTTTAAGGTTTTTCACATTCTCAAGCACAAAAATAGCTGGTTTTTTTGATTTAATAATTCGAGCGACATCAAAAAATAGAGTTCCTTGTGCCTCACATTCAAAACCATGTGCACGTCCTAGCGAATTTTTCTTGCTTACCCCTGCCAGGCTAAAGGGTTGGCATGGAAAACCGGCCAAAAGGACATCATGATCTGGAATATTTTTGTCTATATGATTATAGGCATCTACTTCGGAAACATCATCTCTATCACTTAAAGTGACTTCTCGTATATCAAGATTAAATTTATGATTTAGTTCATCATTAAACCAATTAGCTTTGTAGGTTCTTACCGCTTCTTTATTCCATTCGCTGGTAAAAACACACTGTCCACCAATATTTTCGAAACCTTTACGAATACCACCAATCCCTGCGAATAAATCAATAAAACGAAATGTGTAGTTAGGATGATGTTCAGGAGGTTCTGGAAGCATCTTGCGGAGTAAAGTTTCCTCCGCAGAAGTTAATTGCTTAGGATTACACTTCCCATTTATCCAACGGTTAAGTGTTTCTCTGCTCCATTCATTTTTTCCTAGTTTTCGTAGAAGTTCTGCAACATATTTTTGATCATAGATTTCAAGAACCTTTGAAATTAATTCTCGATCTTTTTCTTGTCGCTTTTTCTCGTCTTCTTCTGATTTTAAAAGAAGATCTTTCACGAGTAATTCAAATTCAGACATAGCACCCCCATAGGTCTTATTGGTGATACAATATCACTCATTTGACCCAGATGAAATAGTTACCATCTGGATATTTAAACAGTAGTGATTGAATGCTCAATAATTATCCAAAAGACACGATGAAATTTGTCAGAAAGTCATAATATTGGGAGATAGTCATACATATGCTACGCGGTATCGAAGCAAATTACTCCGCGCTTACCGTCGTCACCATACCGCTTTCCGCCACCCTCGCGCTGATGACCCGCTGGCTGTTGGCATTGCGCACTTTCACCATCTCGCCTTTGCGGCCATTTTTCAGCGCCACGCCGGGCATTGAGGCGGTGATCCCCGCGCTCTGGTAAACAATCATCACCGGCTGATCGCGCTCGACCAGCACTGGAGAAACCAGCTCTTCTTTGGTGAGCGGTTTACCCGGTTGCAGCGCGTGCTTACTGCTTAAACCAATTGCGTCATTGAGCTCCATCAACACATCCCGCCGCTGGGCGCTGACGTTGTAGGGCTTCAACTCCACATCATTTGCCGTAAGCGGCGTGTCGCGGGCAATCACTGACTTTGCCATCACCACCGGCACCCGCACATCCGGGCGTACCGCCACGTTCATCTGCCAGTTTTGTGGGCAACTGACGGTGAAGTTCATCCGGTTGAGGGCGATGTCTGCAGGCGAAGTCAGTGTGACGCCAGGTGTCGTAGCACAGGGCGTGGCGGTCGCAATCTGCGAGGGAATGTAGACGTTAAAGGTGTAGCGATAGTCATGCCACTGCCGCTGTTGCGCCAGTGATTCAATCTGCTGGCTGGCGGCGTTCAGTACCTGAGCGTTGACTTGTTCCCGCGCGGTATGTTGCACGGGATGGACGGCGGCGTAGCCCGGTAAGGCCAGCGTCAGGAGGAAGAACATCTTCCGCCCGCAAAATTGAAAACTCATAAACCCTTTCTCTTCAGTAACTTAAAAAATGGCACGGCGATTGCTTAGCGTATGCGGATTGAAGCAGGAGTGACGCAAGAAATGGGGATCAGTTTTCAACAAGCATTGGGAGTGCATCCGCAGGCAGTGAAGTTACGTCTTGAGAGGACCGAGCTACTGACTGCGAATCTGGCGAATGTCGATACGCCAAATTTCAAGGCTAAAGATATTGATTTTGCCAGGGAGATGCAACGGGCAAATAACGCGGCGGTGGATGTCCAGTACCGCGTGCCGATGCAGCCGTCGGAAGATGGCAACACCGTGGAACTGAACAGCGAACAGGCGCGGTTTTCACAAAATAGTATGGATTATCAAAGCAGTCTGACCTTTCTGAATCTGCAAATCAGCGGCATCAGAGAGGCCATTGAAGGGAAATAAGCATGTCTTTTACTGATATCTATCAGATTTCTGGTTCAGCGATGACGGCGCAAACGCTGCGTCTGAATACCGTTGCCAGTAACCTGGCGAATGCCAATGCACCCGCCAGCAGCGAGGCGCAGGCGTATAAAGCGCGTAGCCCGGTGTTTGCCGCGGTGTATCACCACAGTTTGTTGGCGGGAACGCATCGCCACGCGATCGACGGTGCGAGCGTACAGGTGCAGGACGTGCTGCAAACCGGCGGGGCGGTGAAACACTATGAGCCGCATTCGCCGCTGGCCGACGCCAACGGTGATGTCTGGTATCCCGACGTCAACGTGGTGGAACAGATGGCGGACATGATGTCGGCCTCGCGCGATTTTGAAACCAACGTCGATGTGCTCAACAACGTGAAAAGTATGCAGCAAAGCCTGCTGAAACTGGGAGAAGCATGATGAATACCCTGGCGCTGAATGCGCAATCGCCGCAGCCGACCGCCACGGCGGAAAACAACACCGTGGCGGCCAGCGATACGCAAAGCAGCAGCGATAGCTCGCCCGTCGATACTTTCCTGACGCTGTTTGTCGCGGAGATCCAAAACCAGGACCCGACTGACCCGACCGACGCTACCGAATATATCGACCAGCTTTCGTCGATGGCGCAGGTGGCGATGATGGAAGAGATGAGCGTGCAGGCCAACACCAACGCGGTGCTGATGAGCAACATTCAGGTGATGGCGCTCGGCAACCTGGTGGGTGACGACATTATGGTGCAGACCACCGCCTTGCAGGTGAGCGACCAGACCATTAACGGCCGCGCGACGCTGGACGACGCCTGTACTACCGCCGATCTCCACTTTACCGATGCCGCAGGCGATGACTACACCGTCTCGCTGATCCCGGAGGGCAGTTCTTCCGTGGGGCCAGGCCAGGTCGATTTCTCGATTAATCCGGCTGATTACGGCATTCCGCCGGGTGATTACGACGTTTCGGTGGTGACCAACACCGGGGAAGAAGAGGTGCCGATTGAAGTCTCCGGCGAAGTGGAAGATGTGCGCATCCCGCTCGACGGTAGCTCTCCGGTGCTCAACGTTGCAGGCGTGGGCGAAGTGCCATTCACCATGATTAGCCAGTTTGGCGTACCCGATACCGACAGTGATGTAGCGTGATGACCGGTGCCAAATTGCCTGATGCGCTTCGCTTATCAGGCCTACATGAAACTGCAATGTATTGAATCTGCATGGTTTTGTAGGCCGGATAAGGCGTTCACGCCGCATCCGGCGTTAGGTGCAAGATGCCTGATGCGACGCGTGCGCGTCTTATCAGGCCTACGAGTCCACGCATATTTTTATGTTTGCACCCATATGTAGGCCGGATAAGGCGTTCACGCCGCATCCGGCAAAACAACGGGCACGCTGTCAAAAATTTGAATTAACAGGAAGAAACAATGAGTTATGAAATTGCCGCAACGGGGCTGAATGCCGTTAACGAACAGCTCGACGGGATCAGTAACAACATCGCCAATGCCGGAACGGTGGGCTATAAGTCGATGACCACCCAGTTTTCAGCCATGTATGCCGGAAGCCAGGCAATGGGCGTCAGCGTGGCGGGTACGGCGCAGAGTATTTCGCGCGGTGGTTCGCTGGTCTCCACCGGTAACGCGCTGGATCTGGCGATTAACGACGACGGCTTTTTTGTTACCTGCGACAGCGCGGGCAATATCTCTTATACCCGTGGCGGCTCGTTTGAAACCGACAAAAACGGCTATATCGTTAACGCCTCGGGTGATTACTTGCAGGGCTATCCGGTCGATGATAGCGGCACCCTGCAAACCGGCACGGTCACCGATATCCAGATAAAAACCGGCAATATTCCGGCGCAGGCCAGCAGCAGCCTGACTTTTACCGCCAACTTCAACGCCAGCGACGCGGCTATCGATCGCACCACCGTACCGTTCGACCCGGCCAACAGCAGCTCGTATACCGACAGCTACACCACCACGGTGTATGACTCATTGGGTAACGAACACTCGGTATGCCAGTACTTCACCAAAACCAGCGATAACACCTGGGAAGTGCAGTATACCTTCGATGGTCAGCAGCAGACTGGCGTTCCGGCGACGACATTAACCTTCGACCCGAATACCGGGAAACTAACCTCGCCCACCACGCCGCAGGCGATTGAGTTTCAGACCGATGCCGCCGCCCCCATCGATTTAACCGTCAATTACTCCACCTGTACGCAATACGGCTCTGACTTCTCGGTCACCACCAATTCCGCCAACGGCTACGCCTCCGCAACGCAAAACGGTGTGCAGGTCGATGACGATGGCAAAGTTTACGCCACCTACAGCAACGGCGAGCGCATGTTGCAGGGTCAGGTGGTGCTGGCAACCTTCCCGAATGAAAACGGTCTGGAGGCGGTGAGTGGCACCGCGTGGGTACAAACCGGGGAATCGGGTACGCCGCTGATTGGCGTTCCTGGTTCCGGCACCTGCGGCACGCTGTCGTCGGGCGTGCTCGAAAGCTCCAACGTCGATATCACCAGCGAACTGGTCAACCTGATGACCGCCCAGCGTAACTACCAGGCCAACACCAAAGTTATCGCCACTAGCACGCAGCTCGATGACGCGCTGTTCCAGGCAATGTAATGGATCGCTTGATTTATACCGCCCTGAGCGGGGCTTCCCAGACTTTGTACGAGCAGCAAATTAGCGCCAACAACCTGGCGAACGTCAACACCAACGGTTTTCGTGCCGACATGGCGATGGCGACCAACGACAAGGTGAAAGGCGGCGGCTTCGACACGCGCTATATGGCGCAGGAAGGGGCCAGCGGCGTGAACGACAGTACGGGTGTGGCGGAGAAGACCGAACGCCCGCTGGACGTGGCGATTCAGGGCGCGGGTTACATTGCGGTGCAGGATAAAAACGGCAACGAAGTCTATACCCGCAACGGCAACATCCAGCAGGACGACCAGGGGCAACTGACCATCGACGGCAATCTGGTGCTGGGAGATAACGGGCCGATCATTCTGCCGCCGAACGCCATCGCCTCGTTTGGCAGCGACGGTACGCTCTCGGTGACGCCCGATGACGGCGATGTGACCGCGACGATGGATATCGACCGCCTGAAGCTGGTGGATATTCCGGCCGCTGACCTGGCGAAAAACGGCGAAGGGATGCTGGTGACTGCCGATGGCGTTCTGGCTCAGCGCGATGAAAACATCAAAGTCAGCGGCGGTTTTCTGGAGGGCAGCAACGTCTCGGCGGTGAGCGAGATGATGTCGTCTATCGCCATGAACCGTCAGTTTGAAGCGCAGATCAAGATGATGAAAACCGCAGAAGATATCAGCGACGCGGGCAACCGCTTATTGCGCGGCTCGTAACCGCACATCGTAGGCCGGATAAGGCGTTCACGCCGCATCCGGCAATTATGCGCGGTGCCTGATGCGACGCTTTGCGTCTTATCAGGCCTACAAGCCTGTGCCCAAACCGTAGGCCGGATAAGGCGTCACGCCGCATCCGGCAATTATGCGCGGTGCCTGATGCGACGCTTTGCGTCTTATCAGGCCTACAAGCCTGTGCCCAAACCGTAGGCCGGATAAGGCGTTCACGCCGCATCCGGCAATTATGCGGCGGTGCCTGATGCGACGCTTTGCGTCTTATCAGGCCTACAAGCCTGTGCCCAAACCGTAGGCCGGATAAGGCGTCACGCCGCATCCGGCAATTATGCGGCGGTGCCTGATGCGACGCTTTGCGTCTTATCAGGCCTACAAGCCTGTGCCCAAACCGTAGGCCGGATAAGGCGTTACGCCGCATCCGGCAATTATGCGGCGGTGCCTGATGCGACGCTTTGCGTCTTATCAGGCCTACAAGCCTGTGCCCAAACCGTAGGCCGGATAAGGCGTTCACGCCGCATCCGGCAATCGGCGGCAGAAAAACAACACGGAATTTACCACCATGAACGCAGCATTATGGATCAGCAAAACCGGCCTCTCGGCGCAGGATGCTGAAATGAGCGCGATTGCCAACAACATCGCCAACGTTAACACCACCGGCTTCAAGCGCGACCGGGTGATGTTTCAGGATCTGTTCTATCAGACCCAGGAAGCGCCGGGCGCGATGCTCGACCAGAACAACATCATGCCGACCGGGCTGCAATTCGGTAGCGGCGTGCGCATTGTCGGCACTCAGAAAACCTTCACCGAAGGCAACGTCGAAACCACCGACAACGCGATGAATGTCGCCATTATGGGGCAGGGATTTTTGCAAGTGCAAAAGGCCAACGGCGATATCGCCTATACCCGCGATGGCAACTTGCAGGTGAACGCCGACGGCGTGCTGACCAATTCGCAGGGCTTGCCGTTGCAGCCAGAAATCGACGTCCCGGCGGGGGCGACCAACGTCGCTTTTGGTGAGGACGGTACGGTGACGGCGATCTTACCCGGCGACAGCGATGTGACTGAGTTAGGGCAACTGACACTGGTGAACTTCGCCAACCCCGCAGGGCTTTCCGCCGAAGGTGACAACCTGTATCTGGAAACCGCCGCCAGCGGTCAGCCGACCGAGGGCGTGCCGGGCGAAGATGGGCTTGGCACCTTGCAGGACAACGCGCTGGAAGGCTCGAACGTGGATATCGTCAACGAAATGGTGGCGATGATTACGGTGCAACGCGCTTACGAGATGAACGCCAAAATGGTCTCGGCGGCGGACGATATGTTGCAGTACATCAGCCAGACGTTGTAAGGCGAAATGTCGGATGCGACGCTGACGCGTCTTATCCGACCTACCAGGGCTCATAACTCTTTGTATTTTAAACAGGCAGAACGTGAAAAATTATCTCTGGCTGGTGGCGCTGCTTCCCCTGCTTAGCGGGTGTGAATCGCAGGCCATTCTGGTCAAAAAAGACGACGCATACTTTGCGCCACCGAAAACCGAAGCGCCACTCCCGGCTGACGGGCGTGCCGGAGGCGTGTTTGAAACGGGCTACAACTGGTCGCTCACCGCCGATCGGCGGGCTTATCGCGTGGGCGATATTCTGACGGTGATCCTCGAAGAATCTACCCAGTCGAGCAAACAGGCGAAAACCAACTTCGGCAAAAACAACACCGTTGATATTGGTGCGCCGACGATTTTTGGTCACACCAAAGATAAGCTTTCCGGCTCCATCGACGCCAATCGCGACTTTGACGGCAGCGCCACTTCCCAGCAGCAGAACAGCCTGCGCGGAGAGATCACCGTTTCTGTCCATGCGGTGCAGCCCAACGGTATTCTGGAAATTCGCGGCGAGAAATGGCTCACCCTCAACCAGGGCGATGAGTACATCCGTTTAAGCGGCCTGGTGCGCGCCGACGACATCCAGAATGACAACTCGGTTTCCTCCCAGCGGATTGCCGACGCTCGCATCTCCTATGCCGGACGCGGCGCGTTAAGCGACGCCAACGCCGCAGGCTGGCTGACGCGGTTGTTTAACCATCCTCTGTTCCCGATTTAATGCCGGAGAGTGCAATGCAAAACTGGATAAAAATGGTGGTGGTAGCCGTAAGCCTGGCGCTGCCCGGCGTGGTGCTGGCGCAATCGCTGGAGTCGTTGGTTAACGTGCAGGGCGTGCGTGAAAACCAACTGGTCGGCTACAGCCTGGTGGTCGGCCTTGACGGCACCGGCGATAAAAACCAGGTCAAATTCACCAACCAGACCATCACCAATATGCTGCGCCAGTTTGGCGTGCAACTGCCGAATAAAATCGACCCGAAGGTGAAAAACGTCGCGGCGGTGGCGGTGAGCGCCACGCTGCCGCCGATGTACTCGCGCGGGCAGACCATTGATGTCACCGTTTCGTCGATTGGTGATGCGAAAAGTATTCGTGGCGGCACCTTGCTGCTGACCCAATTGCACGGCGCGGATGGCGAAGTTTATGCCCTGGCGCAGGGCAGCGTGGTGGTGGGCGGGATGAACGCCACCGGAGCCAGCGGCTCGAGCGTGACGGTTAATACGCCAACCGCCGGGTTAATTCCCAACGGCGCGACGGTGGAACGCGAGATCCCCAGCGATTTTCAGATGGGTGACACCATCACCCTCAACCTGAAACGTCCGTCGTTTAAAGATGCCAACAATATTGCGGCGGCGATCAACGCCTCGTTTGGCGGCATTGCCATCGCGCAGAGTTCTACCAACGTTACCGTGCGCGCGCCCACCAGCCCCGGCGCGCGGGTGGCGTTTATGTCGCAACTGGACGATGTGCAAGTGCAGGCGGAGAAAGTCCGCGCCCGCGTGGTGTTTAACTCACGTACCGGCACGGTGGTGATGGGCGATGGCATCGCGCTGCACGCGGCGGCGGTGTCGCACGGTAGTTTGACCGTCTCGATTAACGAAACCAGCAACGTCAGCCAGCCGAACGCCCTTGCGGGCGGGCGCACGGCGGTCACGCCGCAAAGCAATATCGCGGTGAATCATGCGCGTCCGGGCGTAGTCAGTTTGCCGGAGTCCAGCAGCCTGAAAACGCTGGTCAATGCGTTGAACAGCTTAGGCGCAACGCCGGACGATATTATGTCGATTTTGCAGGCGCTGCATGAAGCGGGCGCGCTGGATGCCGACCTGGAGGTGATCTGATGAAAGTGAACGCCAGCAGCGGGATTGACGGCAGCGACGCATTAATGGGGCCGAAGGTTCAGGCCAATGACATCAAGCAGGCCGCGGAACAGTTTGAGGCGATCTTTTTACGCAACATGCTGAAAGAGATGCGAAAAACCAATGAGCTTTTCGATTCGAAAGATAACCCGTTTAACAGCGATTCGGTGCGCATGATGCAGGGGTTTTATGATGATGAGTTGTGTAACACGCTGGCGCAGCAGCACGGGATTGGCATTGCGGCGATGATTGTGAAGCAGTTGTCACCAAAGCATAAATGAGGCTCCGGCGTTTGGTGCCTGATGCGCCGCTGTCGCGCCTTATCAGGCCTACGAGTCCGCACATATTTTTATGTTTGCGCCCGTATGTAGGCCGGATAAGGCGTTTACGTCGCATCCGGCGTTCGGTGCCTGATGCGCCGCTGTCGCGTCTTATCAGGCCTACGAGTCCGCACATATTTTTATGCTTGTGCCCGTATGTAGGCCGGATAAGGCGTTTACGCCGCATCCGGCGTTCGGTGCCTGATGCGCCGCTGTCGCGTCTTATCAGGCCTACGAGTCCGCACATATTTTTATGTTTGCGCCCGTATGTAGGCCGGATAAGGCGTTCACGCCGCATCCGGCGTTCGGTGCCTGATGCGCCGCTGTCGCGTCTTATCAGGCCTACGAGACCGCACATATTTTTATGTTTGCGCCCGTATGTAGGCCGGATAAGGCGTTTACGTCGCATCCGGCGTTCGGTGCCTGATGCGCCGCTGTCGCGTCTTATCAGGCCTACGAGTCCGCACATATTTTTATGCTTGTGCCCGTATGTAGGCCGGATAAGGCGTTCACGCCGCATCCGGCGTTTGGTGCCTGATGCGCCGCTGTCGCGTCTTATCAGGCCTACGAGACCGCACATATTTTTATGTTTGTGCCCGTATGTAGGCCGCATCCGGCGTTTGGCACCTGGTTTACGGAACTTAAGAATCCCCATCTTCACGCCGCTTTTAACCGGCACGATTTACCGGTAAGGATCCAACATGGACATGATCAACATCGGCTACAGCGGCGCATCAACGGCGCAGGTGGAGCTGAACGTCACGGCGCAAAACACCGCTAACGCCATGACCACGGGCTATACCCGCCAGGTGGCGGAGATCAGCACCATCGGCGCCAGCGGTGGTTCGTCGAACAGCGCCGGTAACGGCGTGCAGGTCGACAGCATTCGCCGCGTCTCTAACCAGTATCAGGTGAATCAGGTGTGGTATGCCGCCAGCGATTACGGCTATTACAGCACCCAGCAAGGGTATCTTAGTCAACTGGAAGCGGTACTGAGCGACGATAACAGCAGCCTGAGCGGCGGTTTCGACAACTTCTTCGCCGCCCTTAACGAAGCGACCACCAGCCCTGATGATTCCGCCCTGCGCGAGCAGGTGATCAGCGAAGCCGGGGCGCTGTCGTTACGTATCGATAACACGCTGGATTACATCGACTCGCAAAGCACGGAAATCATCAGCCAGCAGCAGGCGATGGTGTCGCAAATCAATACGCTCACCAGCGGCATCGCCAGCTATAACCAGCAAATCGCCCAGGCCGAAGCCAACGGTGATAACGCCTCCGCGCTGTACGACGCTCGCGATCAGATGGTGGAAGAACTCAGCGGAATGATGGATGTGCAGGTCAATATCGACGACCAGGGCAACTACAACGTCACCCTGCAAAACGGTCAGCCGCTGGTGAGCGGGCAGCAAAGCTCAACCATCGCGCTGGAAACCAACGCCGATGGCACACCGACCATGTCGCTGACTTTTGCCGGAACCACCTCGACGATGACCACCGACACTGGCGGTTCATTAGGCGCACTGTTTGATTATCAAAACGATGTGCTGACGCCGCTGACCGACACCATCAACAGCATGGCGTCGCAGTTTGCCGATGCGGTCAACAACCAACTGGCGCAGGGCTACGATCTCAACGGTAACCCCGGTGAGCCGCTGTTTATTTATGACGCCAGCAACGCTGATGGCCCTCTGACCGTTAACCCGGATATCACCGCTGATGAGCTGGCGTTTTCCAGTTCGCCGGACGAAAGCGGTAACAGCGACAACCTGCAGGCGCTGATCAATATCTCTACCGAACCGCTGGAAATCGACAATCTTGGCAGCGTGACGGTCGGGCAGGCGTGCTCGTCAATCATCAGCAATATCGGCATCTACAGTCAGCAAAACCAGACGGAAGTCGATGCCGCGTCTAATGTCTATTCCGCAGCGCAAAATCAGCAGAGCAGCGTCAGCGGCGTCAGCATGGACGAAGAAGCGGTGAATCTGATCACTTATCAACAAATTTATGAAGCCAATCTGAAAGTCATTTCCGCCGGCGCCGAGATTTTCGATTCGGTGCTGGAAATGTGCAGCTAAGCGGGAGCGTGAGAATGCGAGTAACCACCCAACAAACCTACGTCTCGATGACGCAAAGCTTTAATAATCTCTCCGGCGACCTGGCGCATGTGGTCGAGCAGATGGCAACCGGCAAGCAGATTTTGCAGCCGTCGGACGACCCCATCGCCGCCACGCGCATCACCCAGTTGAACCGCCAGCAGTCGGCTATTGAGCAGTATCAGAGCAATATCGACTCCGCGTCGGCGGGGTTAAGCCAGCAGGAGTCGATTCTCGATGGCGTCAACAACAGCCTGCTGGCGGTGCGCGACGACCTGCTGGAAGCGGCGAATGGCACCAATACCGCCGATTCGCTCGCAAGTCTCGGGCAGGATATTGAGTCACTCACCGAATCAATGGTCGCGGCGCTGAACTACCAGGACGAAGACGGGCACTACGTGTTTGGCGGCACTATCAACGATCAGCCGCCGATCGTGGCGGTAGATGATGATAGCGATGGCGTCACCGACAGCTACAGTTATCAGGGCAACAGCGATCACCGCCAGACTACCGTGTCAAACGGCGTGGACGTGGATACCAACGTGGCGGCGAGCGATTTCTTCGGCAGCAACTTAGACGTGCTTAACACGCTTAATTCCCTGTCGCAGGAGCTGCAAAACCCGGACGTTGACCCGGCAGATCCGCAGGTGCAGAGCGATATTCAGAACGCCGTTGATGTAGTGGACACCGCCTCGGACGACCTCAACGCCTCGATTGCTTCACTTGGTGAGACGCAGAACACCATGTCGATGTTGAGCGATGCGCAGACCGATATCTCCACCTCCAACGATCAGTTGATTGGCTCTTTACAGGATCTCGATTACGGCCCGGCGTCGATCACCTTTACCGGACTGGAAGTGGCAATGGAAGCTACCCTCAAGACTTACTCGAAAGTGAGTGAGTTGAATTTGTTCAGCGTTCTCTAACTCTTTCAGGAACAGTATGCAGGTCGGACTTACATCTTCATCACTCGCCACCGGCGGCGCGCATAGCGCTGCGGTATCGTCGTCAACCGTTGCGCCCACTCAGGCGGTGCGGCAAAAGCTCCCGGCGACGGCGAGTGAATATCCGGCTTCGCCGCTGATTACCACTCGCCCGCAGCGTTACAGCGTACAGCTTAATGACCAGCTCACCACGTTGCAGCAGGCGGATCATTATCTCGGGCAACTGGAGCAGAAGTTGCTCGATTATCGTCATAGCCAGCGTAAGGGTGGGCAGGCGCCGAGTTCAGCGCTGATGCAGATGCTGGACAAACGCACTACTCTTTCTGGCGGTGCGGTGGACCGCCAGTTGCAGCCGGTGTTACAGGGGGCAGCGCGGGTGGCCTTTCACTCGCCGGATCTGGCGAATCTCGTGCACAATCCCACGCCGGGAACGCGGATGTTCAGCGTCTCTGACGGGCGGCAGACCCAGCTTGCGGCGGTGATGCTGTCTGAGGATGACAACACCGGGCAGTATCAGACGCGGCTGACCAACGCTTTGCGCCGCGTGGGCGTGCAGATGCATCAGCAGGCAGACGGCATCAGTTTTTCCGCCACCGAAAAACAGTGGCCTCATATTGAACGCACCTTAAGCGTGCGCACCGATGGCGATAAGTCGGCGTTTATTCTGCTGAAAACCTTTGCTGAACCCTCTGAGGCCGAGCGTTTAACGCAAAGTTTGCAACAGGGCGGGGCGGGGATTTCTCACATATTAGAAAACATTAACCAGCAGCGCGCCCAGATGGCAGTGCAGCAAGAAAAAGCGCGGCAGTTGATCGACGGCATGTCGCGCTTCCCGCAAACAGAAAATGCGGTGCAGGCGTCGGAGAATCTCGGCGGCGTGCTCGACAGCGCCAATCATAACTATCAGGTTTTATTGCAGGCGGTGAACGGCCAGGCGCGAATTTCCAGCCAGACGGTGAGGAATTTATTGGGGTAATTATCGGTAGGCCGGATAAGACGCCTTTAGCGTCGCATCCGGCATATATTGGTACTCATCAGCACTTCTGCACAGTATTTAATAACTTCTCTAAATTCTGATACATCGCGCTACTAATATCGCTATTCTGCCAGCTTTCCACATTAAAGGTTAATTGCCAGCTTCCGTTGCACTGGTTACGCAGAACGATATCACTCTCCAGTCGGTCACGAACATATTTATAATAAGTTGTCATGGTCATATTGTGCGCTGACAATAAATTATCTAATTTTTCTTTTCCTGGAGTGAGAGTTTGTGAAAGTAATGGCGCAGTATTAGTCCCCCCATCAGTGCTAAGATGAAATATCTTTATTCGCGGACTATTGACCGTTTCTTTAATCAGTTGCGGCGTATCAGGCATATTTTTATCGTAGCTATAACCTACGGTTGAGCCAACGGCGATGGCAACAGTTAACATTGTCAGCCCCAGCACATAATTACGTTTTTTACGGGCGGGGAGTAATGGTGTGGCGGGTAATGTTTCTTCGTCACGAACAGGTGAAACAACTTCCTGCGGTTCAACTGCAATATTCAATGTTTCAGCCGATGCTGATGCAGGTAAGGAAATATATTCTTTATTACACAGATAACCTTTCTTCGGAATGGTTTTAATAATGTTCTGTTGTTTACCATCATCGTCAATAGCAACACGTAAGGCGTGGATCGCCGTAGGAAGGCTGTTGCCGCCAACAATGCGGTTTTTCCACACTTCGGCACATAAATAAGATCGCGATAAAACCGTCTCGGCATTTTTTGCTAATGTTTCCAGCAAAATAAAATGGTATTCGCCAAGACGACGCATTTCACCCGTTTCACAATGAATTAAGGCATTAAGCGACGGGTCCATCCGCCAGTTGTTGATAATAATACTCATAGTTGAGTTTACCTTAGCAAGGGATAAATGTTTCCTGATAGTACGCTGCATTAAGCAGGGTCTTATACATCCTTGAGAAGATGATTTTACTGCGTGATAATTAATGTTTAATGGTAATAGGATTATTCTTAATCTCTATATGACGTGAGAATGTAACGAAATGACTGGCGAGTCACAATAGTAAAATGTGTGTTATTTGCAACGCAATGTAAATATTAGCATCAGTTCGTTGGGTAATAATCAATTTTTCTGCTGATAATCTGAGTGATAACAATCAGTTGGCGATGACATGTTTTGTCACCTGGCCATGTAGCATATATTGCTAATAATCTTTTTATCTGAATTTAGGTTCTGCTTTTTTTAGCTAAAAGTGGCATTCGATAAAATGGACTGAAAAATTTTTTATGGTCATTTTAAGTTTGCTCATGGGATGTCGTTTTTACAGGGTATCGAAACGAACACGATTAATCCCAAGGAGCAGTATCATGTTATCTATGAATACCAATAACGCCTCAATGGCCGCCGTTAATGCAATCAGCAAAAGTAGTTCTTCTCTTTCTACTTCTATGGAACGCCTGGCGACCGGTAACCGTATTAACTCTTCAGCAGATGATGCCGCGGGCAAACAGATTGCTAACCGTTTGACGGCACAGTCCAGCGGTATGGGCGTTGCGCTGAGCAACATTAACGATGCGACGGCGATGCTGCAAACCGCAGATAGCATGTTTGATGAAATGTCTGATGTGCTGGGTCGTATGAAAGATCTCTCCACCCAGGCGGCGAACGGCACTTACAGCGACGACGACCTGCAGGCGATGCAGGATGAATACGACGAACTGGGTCAGCAGATGTCTGACATGCTGCAAAATACTACTTATGGCGGCACCAACCTGTTCGGTGTTTCCGGCACCAGCAACACCGGCACTGACGGCCTGTTCCAGAGTGCGGTGACTTTCCAGGTAGGCGCGGAGTCTTCCGACACCATGACCGTGAACATTTCAAGCCAACTGAACACGCTGGTGACGGATCTTTCTGCTATCAGCAACTCCTTTAGCGCGGATCAGGCAGACACCACGGGTACTGCGGGCGTTTCTGGCGGTACTGAGCTGACTGCGTCTGGCTCGGCCAACCAGATGATCACCAGCATTTCTACCGCGATGGATGACGTTTCGCAGATCCAGTCCAAGCTGGGCGCGTCTATCAACCGTCTTAACGACACCGCCAACAACCTGACCAGCATGCAGGACAACACCGAAGTGGCGATCGGTAACATTATGGATACCGACTACGCGACGGAAGCGTCCAACATGACCAAACAGCAGGTGCTGATGCAAACCGGCATCACCATGCTGAAACAGTCCAACAGCATGTCCAGCATGGTTTCCAGCCTGCTGCAGTAATGGCGGATTGCCGGATGCGGCGTAAACGCCTTATCCGGCCTACAAAGTATTGCAAATTCAATATATTGCAGAAATCTTGTAGGCCTGATAAGCGCAGCGCATCAGGCAATGTTGCGTTTGTCATCAGTCTCAACACCGCCTGCGGGCGGTGTTGTCCTTTCTGCGGCAGGCACTCTTCCGCCAGACCGGAAATGGTCTTTCCGCCTGTTTTTCAATTAATTGATTATTCACATAAAAATTATTGGCACGCCTTTTGCCAATAATCTGACATCGTAATCCGGAGTCATCAATGATTAACCCAAGAACCATTGCGCAAGAAATCGCGTATGCCGATGTTGCCACTCAGGCAGCAAATTTGCAGGAGAAGCAGAGCGAGCTGGATGCTGAAAGCAGCGGCCTGGACTCGCTCAGCTCGGCGTTGAGCGATTTTCAGAGTGCTGTCGATGCGCTGAACAGCGATACCGACGGCCCGGTGACTTTTGCTGCTTCCAGCAGTAATGACTCCGCCACCGTTTCCGCCAATTCCCAGGCGCAGGGCGGAAGCTACTCGTTTTATGTCGAGCAACTGGCACAGGGGCAGCAGACCACGTTCAGTATGGGCGACGACGCCTTTTCCGCCACCGGCACTTTTGAACTGACGATGGGCGACAGCAGCATGGATATTGATCTATCGGCGGCGGATCAGAACGGTGATGGCGATGGTTTTATCGATGCCAGTGAGCTGGTGAATGCGATTAACGACTCCGATGACAATCCCGGCGTTTCGGCGGCACTGGTAAAAACCGACGGCACCACCACCATTATGCTCACCTCCGAAAGCACCGGAGCACAGAGCGCGTTCTCGGTGAGCGTGACCGGGCATGATGCCAGCAACGATAGCGCCAGCGCGCCCGTTGCCACGGATGTTTCCTCCGCCCAGGACGCGATTATTCATCTCGGCAGCGCCACGGGGCCGACGATCACCAACAGCAGCAATACATTTGATGATGTGATCCCCGGCGTCACCATGACGTTCACCGAAGTCAGCGATTCTGACAGCGATCTCACCACCTTTAACATCAGCGAAGATTCCAGCGCCAGCCAGGAGAAAGTACAGACCTTTGTTGATGCCTATAACACTTTGATCGATACGGTTGATTCGCTGACCACCCACGGTGATGACAGCAGCAGCGCCGGGGTCTTTGCGGGTGATGCAGGACTCAGTTCACTGGCGAACCAGCTCGATGACATCGCCCATGCCAGTTACAACGGCGTGTCGATTGTGGATTATGGCATCACCCTCGATTCTCACGGTCACTTGCAGATCGACTCCGACCAGTTCAACGACGAAATGGCGAAAAACCCGGACGGTCTGACGTCAATTTTCGTCGGTGACAACAGCATGGTGGCGCAGATGGACGACCTGATTAACACCTATACGGACTCCAGCAACGGCATCATCACTCTGCGCCAGCAGAACATTGACGATCAGATGAGCAAAATTCAGGACGAAAGCGATCAGCTTACCGATACCTATAACGCCAACTACGACCGTTATCTTGAGGAGTACACCAACACACTGGTTGAGGTGTACACCATGAAAGCCAGCATGGCGGCATTCGCGTAACTCACAAGGAATATCCCTAAAGATGTACGAAGTACAGGATGGCTATTCGCAATATAAAGAGATTGACCTTGCGGCTCGCACTGCTGCGGCGTCACCTCTCGAACTGGTACTGGTGCTGTTTTCTGGCCTGATGGATGAGCTGGAACGCGCCAAAAGCCACATTGAAGGGCGACGTTTCGAGAAGAAAGCCCAGAGCATCAACAAATGCATCGATATTCTCAATGCGCTCACCAGTTCGCTGGAGTTTGAAACCGGCGGCGAGCTGGTGGTGAATCTTTCGCGTCTGTATGACCACTGTGTTTATCGTTTGTATGAGGCCAGCGGCGAACTGTCGGCAGAGAAAATCGATGAAGTGATGCTGATTTTAAGCAACCTGCGCGAAGGCTGGGAAGGGCTTTCGGGCAAGCTGGGTTAACGCAATGGAAAAAGAACGCAGGCAACTTTTCGCGCTGGTTACGGCGATGAACGAAGCACTGGATAAACAGCGCTGGCGACGCCTTCCGGTGCTGCATCAGCAGTTGATGCGCCAGTTTCATGTCTATGAAGAGGCTGAAACTGACGCTGCACAATTGCGTGTGGTGAAAGCGCAACTTCATGCCGCGTTTAGCGTATTGATTGCCCGACGCGAGCAGAGAACTGAAGTGCTGAAAGCACGCATGGAGAGACACCAGCAACATCAGGAAGGCGTGCTGGCCTACTCAATTGTTAATTTACTTTCGGAGAAGCCATGAATCCGGCATTGCTTGCCACGCTTGGAACGCTTGCGCAAACCGCCGCGCTGAAAACGGACATTTTGCCGCCGGTGAGCGGTGAAAACGTACCTGCTTTTACCCTGCCGAAAATGGCGGTGGCCGCGGTGGCGGAGCGCGTTCATAGCGCTAAATCCCCCCAGCAACAGGTGACGCGCCCGCAGGAGAGCGATCCGGCAGCGATGCAGGCGCTAATGGCGCTGTTACTGCCGCAACCTGCCGCGCCGCATCAGGACACGCCGCAGCCGCGAAACGTGGTGACATCTCCGGTTATCCGGCAACTGACGAAAGCGGCGGCGCAAAACACACCGCAACACCCGATGCAGCAGGAACTCACGTCGTTACCACCGCAATTACAGGAGCTGGTCAGCCAGTTGCCGCAGGCAAAGCCTGAACAGCAGGCCAGACTGGCAACTTACGCCAGTGAAGATTTACGCACCATTGCGCCGGTGCAACAGCGCACGCCCGCTAAACCAGAACGCGCGAAGCCTGAGCCGACCCGTGTGACCACGCGTCCTCCAGTAGAGCGTAAAAGCGATAAAGCAGCAGAAACAGAACCCGTCATTTCGCGCGTTGTGTTGCCAGTTAAAACGCCGGAACGGGTCAGCGATCATCAGGAGATTGCCACTAAACCTGTCACCCTCTCGATGGACGAGCTGGGCGAAAAATTGACGACGCTTTTGAAAGATCAGATCCATTTCCAGCTCAACAAACAGCAGCAGATCTCGACAATCCGCCTTGATCCACCGTCGCTTGGCAAGCTCGAGATCGCTGTGCAACTGGATAGCGGCAAACTGACGGTGCATATCGGCGCTAACCAAAGTGAGGTTTGTCGCGCGTTGCAGCAGTTTAGCGACGATCTTCGCCAGCATCTGACGGCGCAAAATTTTATGGAGGTGAACGTGCAGGTCTCCTCCGAAGGGCAGTCGCAGCAGCAACAACAGTCGGGCCATCAGCAGGAGGAGGTGAGTGCCGCCTTACAGCTTGATGATGAGCCTCAATTTCAACAAAACGAATCCGTTTTGATCAAAGTGTAAAAGCAAGATGAAGAGAATTGTGGTGGCAGGCGTGGTCAGTGCCGTTCTGGCGTTGGTGGTAGGAGCCGGGGCAGGATGGGGAGTCTGGCATCATTATGCCGGAAAAGGAAAACCGACTGCCGTAGCGCGGATGGAATCGGTGGAAACGATGGATGAAAGCAAAAGCGTGTTTGTGACGTTGCCGGAAACCATTGTCACTCTGCATGACAACAACGGCGCGGATCATTATTTGTCGGCGGAATTAGTCATGGTGGTCGCCAGTGATAAAGAGGCCGAAAAAATAAAACATCAGGAGCCGCTGTATCAAAGCATTGCGGTTGAGTGCCTGACGGAAATGAAATTTGAAGATTTGCGTGGCATGAAAATATCGGCCATCCGCAAACTGATCTCTGATGCGCTAAAGAAAGATCTTCAGCGTCGCAAAATGAGCACACCGTATAAGGATTTGCTGGTGAAAAAAGTAGTCTTCCAGTAATCACCAGACGGATATAAACATGCTACAGGACGTATTCGAGTCAGAAGAATTTACTGCCGCGCCGCTATTAACCCCGCAGCAGGAGAGCCACTATTTACAGGCCTATTTACCGCTGGTGCGCAAAGTGGTGCGGCAACTCGCGCCGCAGTGCAACTGCATTATTGACCGCCAGGATATGGAACAAACGGCGTTAATGGGGCTGCTTAATGCCATTCGTCGCTACGGGCTGCCTGATGAAGGTTTTGCAGGTTATGCCGTGCATCGAATTCGCGGCGCGATCCTTGATGAGCTGCGTGCGCTCGACTGGCGACCGCGGCAGTTGCGGCAGAAATATCATCAGATGAAAGACCTGATTCGTGAGACGCGTAAAAAACTGGGGCACGAACCAGAGTGGCAGGAACTGGTTCGCGAGGGCATTTCTCATGAAGATTATCTCGAATATCTTCAACTGGAAGGTGCGGAAACCCTCGCCAGTCTGGATGAATTGCTTGGCGTTGAAGGCCACAGTATCCCGCTTGCCGGAAGAGAGCTGGAAGAACAAATCATTACCCAGCAAATGCTGCAACACGCGCTTTCACAATTGAGTGAAAAAGAGCAACTGATCCTCTCTATGTATTACCAGCATGAGATGAATCTCAAAGAGATCGCGCTGGTATTAGGACTGACCGAAGCCAGAATTTGTCAATTGAATAAACAGATCGCGCAGAAAATTCGTGATTTTGTCTATCCGAATTAAAGTGAAAAAATTATGCAAAAAATAGTAGGTTTATTGGTGGTGCTCGGCTGCGTATTTGGCGGGTACTTTGAAGCGGGCGGGCAATTAATTGCTATCTGGCAACCTGCAGAGATAGTTATTATTTTAGGGGCCGGTTTTGGGGCGATGATTATTGGCAACCCAAAACATGTGCTGAAAGAAATCGCCCATCAAATCAAAGGCGTGATCAGTAAAAAACAGCTCGGGCCGGAGTTTCAGCGTCAGCTATTAATGTGCCTGTATGAATTGCTCGAAATGGTGCAAAACGGCGGCCTGCGCATGCTGGATCAGCACATTGAGCAGCCGGAAGAGAGCACTGTTTTCCAGAAATACCCGCTGGTGTTAACCCAGAAGCGGCTGGTGACCTTTATTGCCGATAACTTTCGCCTGATGGCGATGGGCAAAATTGACGCCCATGAACTGGAAGGCATTCTCGATCAGGAACTGGACACCGCCGAAGAGTCGCTGCTAACGCCGTCGCGTTCGCTGCAACGTACCGCCGAAGCGATGCCAGGGTTTGGCATTTGTGCGGCGGTGTTGGGCATCATCATCACCATGCAGTCGATTGATGGATCTATCGCCCTGATTGGCCTGAAAGTGGCGGCGGCGCTGGTGGGGACGTTTTTAGGCGTATTTATCTGTTATTGCCTGATGGACCCGCTCGCCAACGCCATGGAACAACAGGCGCGGGCGGAACATTCTCTGCTGGAGTGTGTGCGTACTGTGCTGGTAGCCCAGGCGGGCGGTAAACCGACCCTGCTGGCGGTAGATGCGGGACGTAAGTTGCTGCATCTGGCATCCAAGCCGACCTTCGCTAACCTCGACGCGTGGGTGAATGCGATGCTGGAGCAAGATTAAGCATGAGAAAGACGGGCAACCGCCGCGAGCGCGGGGCAAAAACGACCATCGTCCGGCGGCAGATCAAAAAGAACCATGCCGGGCATCACGGCGGGGCGTGGAAAGTGGCCTTTGCCGACTTTACTCTGGCAATGATGGCGCTGTTTATGACGCTGTGGATTGTCAACAGCGTCAGTAAATCTGAGCGGGAAAGCATTATCGCCGCGCTGCACGGGCAGTCGATTTTCAACGGCGGTGGATTGTCGCCGTTAAATAAAATTAGCCCGACCCACCCGCCGAAACCCGCTACCGTGGCGGTGCCGGAAGAGACGGAGAAAAAAGTGCGCGATGTGAACGAGAAAACGGCGCTGCTTAAGAAGAAATCTGCCACCGAGCTTGGCGAACTGGCGACCGATATCAACATCATCGCCCGCGATGCGCATATGGAAGCGAATCTGGAGATGGAAATTGTCCCGCAGGGATTGCGCGTGCTGATTAAAGACGACCAGAACCGCAATATGTTTGAACGCGGCAGCGCGAAGATTATGCCGTTCTTTAAAACCCTGCTGGTGGAGCTCGCGCCGGTGTTCGACTCGCTCGATAACAAAATTATTATTACCGGGCATACCGATGCGATGGCCTATAAAAACAATATCTACAACAACTGGAACCTTTCGGGCGACCGCGCGCTTTCGGCTCGTCGCGTGCTGGAAGAAGCCGGAATGCCAGAAGATAAAGTGATGCAGGTGAGTGCGATGGCTGACCAGATGTTGCTGGATACCAAAAATCCGCAAAGCGCGGGTAACCGACGTATTGAGATTATGGTGCTGACCAAAAGCGCGTCCGATACGCTGTATCAATATTTTGGCCTGCATGGCGACAAAGTGGTGCAGCCGTTGGTACAAAAGCTGGATAAACAGCACGGGTAGCAAAAACTACCTCTTGTAGTCTGGACAAGACGTGCCAGCGTCGCATCCGGCGATAAGGGGGCAGATTGCTGAATCTTTACGCATTTCTCAAACCCTGAAAACACTGTATACTTTACCAGTGTTGAGAGGTGAGCAATGCGTAAAATCATTCATGTGGATATGGACTGTTTTTTCGCAGCGGTGGAGATGCGCGACAATCCCGCCCTGCGCGATATCCCTATTGCTATTGGCGGCAGCCGCGAACGTCGGGGGGTGATCAGCACCGCTAATTATCCCGCGCGTAAATTTGGTGTACGCAGTGCAATGCCGACCGGTATGGCGCTCAAATTATGCCCACATCTTACGCTGCTTCCGGGGCGCTTTGACGCTTACAAAGAAGCCTCGAATCATATCCGCGAAATCTTCTCGCGCTACACTTCGCGCATTGAACCGCTGTCGCTGGATGAAGCCTATCTTGACGTCACCGACAGCGTACATTGCCACGGTTCTGCGACCCTCATTGCCCAGGAAATCCGCCAGACGATTTTTAACGAGTTGCAACTGACGGCGTCTGCGGGCGTCGCGCCGGTAAAGTTTCTCGCTAAAATCGCTTCTGACATGAATAAACCCAACGGTCAGTTTGTGATTACTCCGGCTGACGTTCCGGCATTTCTGCAAACCCTGCCGCTGGCGAAAATTCCCGGTGTCGGCAAAGTGTCGGCGGCAAAACTGGAAGCGATGGGGCTGCGAACCTGCGGCGATGTGCAAAAGTATGATCTGGTGATGTTGCTCAAACGTTTTGGCAAATTTGGCCACATTTTATGGGAGCGTAGTCAGGGCATCGATGAGCGCGATGTTAACAGCGAACGCCTGCGCAAATCCGTCGGCGTGGAACGCACGATGGCGGAAGATATTCATCACTGGTCTGAATGTGAAGCGATCATTGAGCGGCTATACCCGGAGCTGGAACGCCGTCTGGCGAAGGTAAAACCAGATTTGCTGATTGCTCGTCAGGGGGTGAAGTTAAAGTTCGACGATTTTCAGCAAACCACTCAGGAACATGCCTGGCCGCGATTGAATAAAGCTGACCTAATCGCCACCGCGCGTAAAACCTGGGATGAACGCCGCAGCGGGCGCGGTGTGCGGCTGGTGGGCTTGCATGTGACGTTGCTGGATCCGCAAATGGAAAGACAACTGGTGTTGGGGTTATGAATAACATATCAATAAGAGACTATCGGCCCGGAGATTTTCAGCACATATGCGCTATTTTCCTTAGAGCGGTTACGATGACGGCTAGCCAACATTATTCTCCGCAGCAAATTGCCGCTTGGGCGCAGATTGATGAAACACGCTGGAAGAAAAAAATCGCGCAATCACAAGTGCGGGTTGCGGTCATTGATGAGCAACCAGTCGGATTTATTACGCTAATTGACCGCTATATCGACTTATTATTTGTTGACCCGAAATACACCCGCCGCGGTGTCGCCAGCGCCTTGTTAAAACCATCGATTAAGTCTGAATCCGAACTTACAGTAAATGCCAGCATAACGGCGAAACCCTTTTTTGAACGTTATGGTTTTCAGGTGGTTAAGCAGCAGAACGTTGAATGCCGGGGAGAGTGGTTGACTAATTTTTATATGCGTTATCAGCAGCCAGATTAATTCCAGCTTGCAATGTAAATATTGCCTGCCTAGTATGTGCGCGTTTTCTTATTCCACAAACTGCAAGGAGGTCAATCATGACAAATTCTTTATCAATGAAGCTTTGCAGACCTTTCCAGAATTAATTCTTTTTTTTGCCCTGGATACGTCTGCCATTTTCTGATTTTTTAATTGTTACTCTTAATAATTTGAGTCGCAGCTCATGCAACTTGAAGTATGATGAGTATAAATGGAATGGTACATGGGCAAATATATTCGTCCTTTATCCGATGCGGTATTTACCATCGCATCCGATGACCTGTGGATCGAGAGTTCAGCGATCCAACAATTACACACCACAGCAAAACTTCCCGATATGCAACGCGTAGTAGGGATGCCAGATTTACACCCCGGACGCGGCTACCCGATTGGCGCAGCCTTCTTCTCCGTTGGGCGTTTTTACCCGGCGCTGGTCGGCAATGATATCGGTTGCGGCATGGCGCTATGGCAAACAGATATCCTTGCCCGCAAATACAATGCCGATAAGTTTGAAAAGCGATTGTCTGCTCTGGATGATGTTGCCGAAGAAAGCTGGCTGGAGGAAAACCTGCCGTCAGCGTTTGCACAGCATCCGTGGCGCAGCTCGCTGGGTTCCATCGGCGGCGGCAATCACTTCGCTGAACTGCAACAGATTGATCAAATCATCAACGCTGAGTTGTTTGCACTGGCTGGTATGGATGCGCGGTATTTGCAACTGCTGGTTCATAGCGGCTCGCGTGGTTTGGGGCAGTCTATTTTACAGCGACATATTGCCTCGTTTTCTCATCATGGCTTGCCAGAAGTCTGTGACGACGCGCTACGTTATATCGCGGAGCATGACGATGCGTTGGCGTTTGCGCGTATGAATCGCCAGATGATTGCTTTGCGCATGATGCAGCAGGTGAAGGCGACGGGAAGTCTGGTTCTGGATGTGGCACATAACTTTATTACCGCGAGTCAAATTGGCGATCAACAAGGCTGGTTACATCGTAAAGGGGCAACGCCAGATGATAGCGGTCTGGTGGTTATCCCCGGCTCACGCGGTGATTTCTCGTGGCTGGTTCAGCCTGTCATTTGTGAAGAAACATTACATTCGCTGGCGCATGGGGCAGGACGCAAATGGGGACGTACCGAGTGTAAAGGGCGTCTGGCGGCGAAATACACCGTGACGCAACTCTCGCGTACTGAACTTGGCAGCCGGGTAATTTGCCGCGATAAACAACTCATCTTCGAAGAAGCGCCGCAGGCCTATAAATCAGCAGAAAGCGTGGTGCAATGCCTGGTACGGGCCGGTTTAGTTAATCCAGTCGCGCGGTTGCGTCCGGTACTGACGCTCAAAAACAGTGGAGGGAAAAAAGGATGATCTTGTTGCAACTCTCCTCTGCCCAGGGGCCAGAAGAATGCTGTCTCGCCGTCAAAAAGGCGCTGGACAGGCTGATTAAAGAAGCTACCCAACAGCGCGTCGCGGTAACGGTGCTGGAAACAGAAACGGGGCGCTACTCTGACACGCTGCGTTCGGCGCTGGTCTCTTTGGATGGCGATAATGCATGGGCATTAAGTGAACGCTGGTGTGGTACGATTCAGTGGATTTGCCCAAGCCCGTATCGACCTCATCATGGACGTAAAAACTGGTTTCTGGGCATTGGGCGTTTTACCGCTGATGAGCAGGAACAATCAGATGCGATCCGTTATGAGACGTTGCGCTCGTCGGGGCCGGGCGGTCAACATGTCAATAAAACCGACTCGGCGGTGCGCGCCACGCATCTGGCAAGTGGGATTTGTGTGAAGGTACAATCGGAACGTAGCCAGCATGCTAACAGACGGCTGGCGCGATTGCTGATTGCCTGGAAGCTGGAACAACAGCAACAGGAAAATAGCGCGGCGCTGAAATCGCAGCGGCGAATGTTCCATCATCAGATTGAACGTGGTAACCCGCGACGGACGTTTACAGGGATGGCTTTTATCGCTGTGTAATTCAGGAACATGTCCCGCCGTTTTCTCCGTGAAAGCAGCGGGTGAAAACGAAAGGAATCATCATGTTTATCGGTCATCTTCCGGCTGGATATTTAATAAATTGTACTTTAGTAAAACGCTTGCCGCTGATTGCTCGTCATGCGCGGAGAGTGATGGTTATTGGCTTAGTCGGGGCAGTTGCACCCGATTTTGATCTCTTCTGGTGCTATCTGATTGATAGCGGGCAACGTCATCATCATCTTTACCCGTCTCATTGGCCATTGCTATGGTTCACACTTTTGGCTGCGACGCTACTCTGGGCTGGCGTCGCGAAGAATAAACTTCCTCCGTGGTTGGGGGTGATATTTTGCCTGAATGGTATTGTGCATTTATTACTTGATACGCTGGTTGGGGATATCTGGTGGCTAATGCCTTTCGTTAATAAACCGTTTGCGCTATTTCATATTACGGCGGTACATCAGCCGTGGTGGCTAAATTTTTTATTACACTGGTCGTTTTTACTGGAGTTGATATTGGTAACGGCGGCTATTGCTGTGTGGTGCAAGCGTAATGTCAAAATGATGATTGTAAAACGCATGAAAAAATTGTTCTGACGTCAGGCTGCGTAACATATTTCCTTGGGAAATTCTCTCGTGGTTAAATATGTTCTTCTGACTTTGCCCCAGGCTCTGAGCATAAAAAAACTCTGCTTTTCACCTTCAAGCTCTTTCACGGATTTCAGCGCGAAATTTTCTTTGGTGATCAAAAATTCCCCCCATGAAATATGGTCGCAGCTATACAAATATGCGACTTTTTCATGGGTTTCATAATGCTTTGTTATTTCAATGTAAAGCGCCATACAATTCTGCCCTTCATCCTTGAACAGTCCACGCCCGCAGGCGTGGACGTTATCGTTATTACTTCACAGGAATTTCTTTCAGCAGTTCAGTCAGCAGTGTCCAGTAATGACCAACGCTTTCGATATGAACTTGCTCATCCGGAGAGTGTGGACCAGTGATGGTTGGCCCGATAGAAACCATGTCCATTTCCGGATACGGTTTTTTGAACAGACCACATTCCAGGCCCGCGTGGATAATCTGGATGTTCGGCGTCTTGTTGAACAGACGCTGATAGGTTTCCCGTACCAGATGCATCACCGGAGAGTTAGCGTCCGGCTGCCAGCCAGGATATGCGCCTTTCGCTTCGGTCTTCGCGCCTGCCAGTTTACCCAGTGAATCCAGCATGCTCACCACGTAGTCTTTACCGCTGTCGATCAGTGAACGGATCAGACAGTGAATTTCTACGTTGTTGTCGGTCATGGTCACCACACCGACGTTCAGTGAGGTTTCAACCACGCCTTTTGCCACGTCGGAGTTACGGATAACGCCGTTCGGGGTGGCGTTCAACAGGCGAATAAAGGTATCGCGAGATTTAGCAATTAGTGCAGCTTTATCGTTCGCTACAGAGTCCAGCAACAATGCCAGGTTTTTCTCTTTCTCTGCCAGCTCGTTTTTCAGGATATCCTGATAGGTATTCACCAGAGATTTCAGTGCATCGACTTTATCGGCTGCAACAGCGATGGTCGCAAAGGCTTCACGCGGAATGGCGTTACGCAGTGTGCCACCGTTGAAATCGATAAGGCGCAGATCCAGCTCTTCTGCATGACCTGCCAGGAAGCGTACCAACAGTTTGTTGGCATTACCCAGGCCAACGTGGATTTCACCGCCGGAGTGGCCGCCTTTCAGACCTTTTAAGGTTAACTTAAAGGTTTCAAAGCCAGCCGGAACCGCTTCACGATCCAAATGCAGGTTAGAGGTGAAGTCGATACCACCCGCACAACCCATATAGATTTCACCTTCTTCTTCAGAGTCGGTGTTAATCAGAATGTCAGCCTGTAACCAGTTGCTCTGTAAGCCGAACGCGCCATCCATACCGGCTTCTTCGGTCATGGTCAGCAGCACTTCCAGCGGACCATGAACCACGTTGTCATCGGCAAGAACCGCCAGCGCAGAGGCCATACCAATACCGTTATCCGCGCCCAGCGTTGTGCCGCGTGCTTTAACCCATTCGCCATCAATATAAGGCTGGATAGGATCTTTAGTGAAGTCGTGCACGGTGTCGTTGTTTTTCTGTGGCACCATATCGAGGTGAGCCTGCAGGACGACCGGTTTACGGTTTTCCATACCTGCAGTGGCAGGTTTACGAATCAGGATATTCCCCACCTGATCGCGTTCGACATGGAAACCTTTCTCTTTTGCCCAACCTACAATGTATTCAGCAAGCTGCTCTTCGTGGTAGGACGGGTGAGGAATAGAACAGATTTTGGCAAAAATATCCCACAGCGGCTGTGGAGATAATTGAGACAGTTCAGACACGTTAAGTCTCCTTGTCGATCACCCGCAAAACAGTATTGCAGGTCACAGGGTTAGCAGAAAATGTTGTCAGCACAAGTCAGGCTTGCGAGATATGTTTGAGAATACCACTTTATCCAGCGACAGGTAGTAGCAGTGCGCAAAAAGACGCGGACTTATGTGAAATACTGGTTTTTAGTGCGTCAGATCTCTATAATCTCGCGCAACCTATTTTCCCCTCGAACACTTTTTAAGCCGTAGATAAACAGGCTGGGACACTTCACATGAGCGAAAAATACATCGTCACCTGGGACATGTTGCAGATTCATGCACGTAAACTGGCAAGCCGCCTGATGCCTTCAGAACAATGGAAAGGCATTATTGCCGTTAGCCGTGGCGGTCTGGTGCCCGGAGCCTTACTGGCGCGTGAACTGGGTATTCGTCATGTCGATACCGTATGTATTTCCAGCTACGATCACGACAACCAGCGTGAACTGAAAGTACTGAAACGCGCAGAAGGCGATGGTGAAGGCTTCATCGTCATTGATGACCTGGTAGATACCGGCGGTACTGCGGTGGCAATCCGTGAAATGTATCCAAAAGCGCACTTTGTCACCATCTTCGCTAAACCGGCTGGTCGTCCGCTGGTTGATGATTATGTTGTTGATATCCCGCAAAATACCTGGATTGAGCAGCCGTGGGATATGGGCGTGGTGTTCGTTCCGCCTATCTCTGGTCGCTAATCTTTTCAACGCCTGGCGTTGCCGGGCGTTGTTCTTTTTGACGTCAGGCAGGTTACAATAGCTTCCAGTAAGTATTCCTGGAGGCTGCATCCATGACACAGGCTAACCTGAGCGAAACCCTGTTCAAACCCCGCTTTAAACACCCTGAAACCTCGACGCTAGTCCGCCGTTTTAACCGCGGTACGCAACCGTCGGTGCAGTCGGCCCTCGATGGCAAAAATATTCCTCACTGGTATCGTATGATTAACCGCCTGATGTGGATCTGGCGTGGCGTTGATCCGCGTGAAATCCTCGATGTCCAGGCGCGTATTGTGATGAGCGATGCCGAACGCACCGACAATGATTTATACGATACGGTGATTGGCTACCGCGGTGGCAACTGGATTTATGAGTGGGCCACCCAGGCAATGCTGTGGCAACAGAAAGCCTGTGCGGAAGAAGACCCGCAAGTCAGCGGGCGTCACTGGCTGCACGCTGCTACGTTGTACAATATTGCCGCCTATCCGCACTTGAAGGGCGATGATCTGGCTGAACAGGTACAGGCGTTGTCAAATCGCGCGTATGAAGAAGCGGCGCAACGTCTGCCTGGCACCATGCGGCAGATGGAGTTTACTGTGCCGGGCGGCGCGCCCATCATTGGCTTTTTGCATATGCCAAAAGGCGATGGCCCATTCCCGACAGTATTAATGTGTGGTGGTTTGGATGCGATGCAAACAGACTATTACTCCCTTTATGAGCGCTATTTTGCACCGCGCGGCATTGCGATGCTGACTATTGATATGCCTTCGGTCGGTTTTTCCTCAAAATGGAAACTCACCCAGGATTCCAGCTTGCTGCACCAACATGTTTTAAAGGCGTTGCCAAACGTGCCGTGGGTGGATCACACACGCGTCGCAGCCTTTGGTTTCCGTTTTGGTGCTAACGTTGCCGTGCGCCTCGCATACCTTGAATCGCCGCGTCTGAAAGCCGTTGCCTGTCTTGGGCCGGTGGTTCACACCTTGTTGAGTGATTTTAAGTGCCAGCAACAGGTGCCGGAAATGTATCTTGACGTACTGGCCAGCCGTTTGGGGATGCATGATGCTTCCGACGAAGCGTTGCGCGTGGAGCTGAATCGCTATTCATTAAAAGTGCAAGGATTGTTGGGACGTCGTTGCCCAACGCCAATGTTATCAGGTTACTGGAAGAACGATCCGTTCAGCCCGGAAGAGGATTCCCGCTTAATCACTTCGTCATCTGCCGACGGTAAATTGTTAGAAATTCCATTTAATCCGGTGTATCGGAATTTTGACAAAGCGCTTCAGGAAATCACCGACTGGATCGAAAAACGATTGTGTTAAAAATTTGCTAAATTTTGTCAATTTGGTAAAACAGTTGCATCACAACAGGAGATCGCAATGACGTTACCGAGTGGACACCCGAAAAGCAGATTGATCAAAAAATTTACCGCACTTGGCCCGTATATTCGTGAAGGTAAGTGCGAAGATAATCGATTCTTTTTCGATTGTCTGGCTGTATGCGTCAACGTGAAACCCGCGCCGGAAGTGCGTGAGTTTTGGGGCTGGTGGATGGAACTGGAAGCGCAGGAGTCCCGTTTTACCTACAGTTATCAGTTCGGTCTGTTTGATAAAGCAGGTGACTGGACGAGTGTTCCGGTAAACGATGCAGAAGTGGTTGAGCGACTGGAGCATACTTTGCGTGAGTTTCATGAAAAGCTGCGTGAACTGCTGACGACGCTGAATTTTAAGCTGGAACCGGCGGATGATTTTCGCGATGAACCGGTGAAGTTAACGGCGTGAGTGAAATGTGCCGGATGCCTCGCATCCGGCAATATTAATTAAAACTGATACGTCATCCCAACCGCGACAATATCATCATTATTGATATTCAACTTATTATCGCTATCCAGTTGGTTGATTTTATAATCAACAAATGCTGACATGTTTTTGTTAAAATAATACGTGGCACCAACATCAATATAATTGACCAGATCCTCATCACCGATGCCTTCAATATCTTTCCCTTTTGATAATACGTAACCCAGGGATGGACGCAGACCAAAGTCGAACTGGTATTGTGCGACTGCTTCAAAGTTTTGCGTCTTATTGGCAAAGCCGCCAGAAATTGGCGTCATGTTACGCGTTTCAGAATAGAAGGTTGCCAGGTAAATATTATTAGCATCGTATTTAAGACCCGTAGCCCACGCTTCTGCGCGTTTACCCGTGCCACGGCTTTGCTGATTCTGCTCGTTGGTACGATCAGAGTTGGTATAGGCACCGCTGATAGCGAAATCACTGCCGCCAAAGTCATATGTCAGTGACGTACCGAAGCCATCGCCGTTCTGCTTTTTAACATCGCGGTTTTCGTTTTTTCCTTGATATTGCAAGGTCAGGTTCAGGCCATCAATAACGCCGAAGAAGTCGGTGTTACGATAAGTCGCCAGGCCGCTGGCGCGTTTAGTCATAAAGTTGTCGGTCTGGGCGGAGGAGTCGCCACCGAATTCCGGGAACATATCTGTCCAGGCTTCAACGTCATACAATGCGCCAAGGTTACGACCATAATCGAATGAACCTAAATCTTTATATTTCAATCCGGCAAAGGCGAGACGCGTTTTTTGCTGTGCGGTATCACTCTCCGCTTTATTTCCGGCAAACTCCGCTTCCCAACGACCATAACCGGTCAGTTGATCGTTAATTTGTGTTTCGCCTTTAAAACCAAAACGGATATAACTCTGATCGCCATCTTTACTCTCATTATCACTGATATAATGCATGGCTTTTACTTTGCCATAGACATCCAGTTTATTACCGTCTTTATTATATACTTCTGCAGCTTGTACGGATGCAGATGCCACAATGCCCATCACCACTAATGCCAGAGTGCTCTTTTTCATTTTCATTCCTGATTTTAATTAACGCACAAATATTCAGCGGGAGAGTCCCGTTGAAAACAGGAAAGTTTTTAACCTGAGATTGTTAAAGATATATTACAGATTAATAATATTCTTAAAATGTGGTAATTTATTAAATCTGTAATAAAAGCGTAAACAACGGCTGCTACGCTTGCTGATCCCGCGCAACAAAACGCCATGCTTTGCTCGCAGATGGTTGGCAACCGGCGACAGTCCTGCTAAAACGTTCGTTTGATATCATTTTTCCTAACATTGAATGGCAGAGAATCATGAGTGACAGCCAGACGCTGGTGGTAAAACTCGGCACCAGTGTGCTAACAGGCGGATCGCGCCGCCTGAACCGTGCCCATATTGTTGAACTTGTTCGCCAGTGCGCGCAGCTACATGCCGCCGGGCATCGGATTGTAATTGTGACGTCGGGCGCGATTGCCGCCGGACGTGAGCACCTGGGCTACCCGGAACTGCCAGCGACTATCGCCTCGAAACAACTCCTGGCGGCGGTAGGGCAGAGCCGACTGATTCAATTGTGGGAACAACTGTTTTCAATTTACGGTATTCACGTCGGGCAGATGCTGCTGACGCGTGCAGATATGGAAGATCGTGAACGCTTCCTGAACGCCCGCGATACCCTGCGTGCGTTGCTCGACAACAACATCGTTCCGGTAATTAATGAGAATGATGCTGTCGCTACGGCAGAGATTAAAGTTGGCGACAACGATAATCTCTCGGCGTTAGCGGCAATTCTGGCCGGTGCCGATAAACTGCTGCTGCTGACCGATCAAAAAGGTTTGTATACCGCAGACCCGCGCAGTAATCCTCAGGCGGAACTGATTAAAGATGTTTACGGTATTGATGATGCGCTGCGCGCGATTGCCGGTGACAGCGTTTCAGGCCTTGGAACCGGCGGCATGGGCACCAAGTTGCAGGCGGCTGACGTAGCCTGTCGTGCGGGTATCGATACCATTATTGCCGCGGGTAGCAAGCCAGGCGTCATTGGCGACGTGATGGAAGGTATCCCGGTTGGTACGTTGTTCCATGCCCAGGCTACTCCGCTTGAAAACCGCAAACGCTGGATTTTTGGCGCGCCGCCAGCGGGTGAAATTACTGTAGATGAAGGGGCGACCGCCGCTATTCTTGAACGCGGCAGTTCCCTGTTGCCGAAAGGCATTAAAAGCGTGAGTGGCAACTTCTCCCGCGGTGAAGTCATCCGCATTTGCAACCTCGAAGGTCGCGATATTGCTCACGGCGTTAGCCGCTATAACAGCGATGCATTGCGCCGTATTGCCGGACACCACTCGCAAGAAATTGATGCAATACTGGGATATGAATACGGCCCGGTTGCCGTTCACCGTGATGACATGATTACCCGTTAAGGAGCAGGCCGATGCTGGAACAAATGGGCATTGCTGCGAAGCAAGCCTCGTATAAATTAGCGCAACTCTCCAGCCGCGAAAAAAATCGCGTGCTGGAAAAGATCGCTGATGAGCTGGAAGCACAGAGCGAAAGCATCCTCGATGCTAACGCCCAGGATGTTGCTGACGCGCGTGCCAATGGCCTTAGCGAAGCGATGCTTGACCGTCTGGCGTTAACGCCCGCGCGCCTGAAAGGCATTGCCGACGATGTGCGGCAGGTGTGTAATCTTGCTGATCCGGTAGGGCAGGTGATTGATGGAGGTGTGCTGGACAGCGGCCTGCGTCTGGAGCGTCGCCGCGTGCCGCTGGGTGTTATAGGTGTAATTTATGAAGCGCGTCCGAACGTGACAGTTGATGTCGCTTCGCTGTGTCTGAAAACCGGTAACGCGGTGATCCTGCGCGGCGGCAAAGAAACCTGTCGCACTAACGCTGCAACGGTAGCGGTGATTCAGGACGCCCTGAAATCCTGCGGTTTACCGGCAGGCGCAGTGCAGGCGATTGATAATCCGGATCGCGCACTGGTGAGTGAAATGCTGCGCATGGATAAATACATCGACATGTTGATCCCGCGTGGTGGTGCTGGTTTGCATAAGCTGTGCCGCGAGCAGTCGACAATTCCGGTGATCACTGGCGGCATTGGCGTCTGCCATATTTACGTTGATGAAAGTGCTGACATTTCTGCAGCCCTGAAAGTGATCGTCAACGCGAAAACCCAGCGTCCGAGTACCTGCAATACGGTAGAAACGTTGCTGGTGAATAAAAACATCGCTGATAACTTCCTGCCTGCGTTAAGCAAGCAAATGGCGGAAAGCGGCGTGACGTTACACGCCGATGCTGCGGCACTGGCGCAGTTGCAGGCAGGATCTGCGAAAGTGGTGGCTGTTAAGGCGGAAGAGTATGACGATGAATTCCTGTCGTTAGATTTGAACGTCAAAATCGTCAGCGATCTTGACGACGCCATCGCCCATATTCGTGAACACGGGACGCAACACTCCGATGCGATCCTGACGCGTGATATGCGCAATGCCCAGCGTTTTGTCAATGAAGTGGACTCCTCTGCTGTTTACGTTAACGCGTCTACACGTTTCACCGACGGCGGCCAGTTTGGTCTTGGCGCAGAAGTGGCGGTAAGCACGCAAAAACTCCACGCACGCGGACCAATGGGGCTGGAAGCGCTGACCACCTACAAGTGGATCGGTATTGGTGATTACACCGTTCGTGCGTAAATAAAACCGGGTGATGCAAAAGTAGCCATTTGATTCACAAGGCCATTGACGCATCGCCCGGTTAGTTTTAACCTTGTCCACCGTGATTCACGTTCGTGAACATGTCCTTTTCAGGGCCGATATAGCTCAGTTGGTAGAGCAGCGCATTCGTAATGCGAAGGTCGTAGGTTCGACTCCTATTATCGGCACCATTTAAATCAATAAATTATCTTGCTTTAAAACCACGTTCTCCTCTTGTGCCGTATTTGTGTCATTGCGGCTTATAATTGCGTCGATTTTGCTCGCGTGTCCGGTGAGATGCCTGGCTGAAAGGTGAGCATATCGACGAACCATTTCGATAGACTCCCAGCCTCCCATTTCCTGCAACGAAGTCTGTTATCAATACAAATTCAACAATCAGCCTTTGTGCTTCATGAGACTCCATCCAGCGGAGCCGTTTATTCTTCGGCTGAGACACTTTTATTATTCGTGCACTATCCGGCATCCCGGCTCAGTAACAAGGATACTCGGAAAAATTCACGTCATGCATGGGGCTGATGGTTCATAATTCACCAATACTGCTTATAAAAATCACAACAAAACCGCAGCAATACCATTTTTACCACCTGCGGCAGGTTGGTGACCTTTCAGTGGTATGTGTGTTGAATGATTAGCAATTCTTATTAATTTTCCTGTCTGTTTAAATATTAGCAGTCAGATAAAATATAACCAGAAAAGATTAACTATTGTAGTTTGTAACAGTCGGATAAGTGATAAGTTACGGTTATTTTGAATTATTTTTATTGTCTGTGTAATTTTTAGACTTTGCATAAAAAAAAGCCCACCGTTGAGGTGGGCAAAAGGAATGATTAATTATCTCTGAGAGAAACATCATACTCTCTTTACTATATTTAACATGAAAATGTGGAGAAATTATGGAGCATACGTTAACAGGTTATTAAATAACCTGTTATAAATACAAAACAATACAGTTCTTTACATTCTCATTATTTTTATGAATACTCCTAAAGAGGTGCTTTAACGTAATGAAATAAACAGGGTAAGTATGAATATATTTGAGCAAACTCCACCAAACCGTAGACGTTATGGTCTTGCTGCATTTATCGGGCTGATTGCTGGCGTTGTTTCAGCATTTGTTAAGTGGGGGGCAGAAGTCCCATTGCCGCCACGTAGTCCGATTGATATGTTTAATGCAGCGTGTGGTCCGGAATCATTAATCAGGGCGGCAGGACAAATTGATTGCTCCCGTAACTTTCTCAATCCTCCGTATATTTTTCTTCGGGATTGGTTGGGACTGACAGATCCAAATTCGGCGGTTTATACCTTCGCCGGGCATGTCTTTAACTGGGTTGGTGTAACGCACATAATCTTTTCGATAGTTTTTGCTGTTGGTTATTGCGTAGTAGCCGAAGTATTTCCCAAAATTAAACTTTGGCAGGGCTTGCTTGCAGGCGCTTTAGCACAACTTTTTGTTCATATGATTTCATTCCCTCTAATGGGACTTACACCACCTCTTTTTGATCTTCCGTGGTATGAGAATGTCTCTGAAATTTTTGGACATTTAGTATGGTTCTGGTCTATTGAAATTATTCGTAGAGATTTACGAAACAGAATTACTCACGAGCCTGATCCTGAGATCCCTTTAGGTTCAAACAGATAACGAATTGAATGATAAAAATGGCGCAGATATAGCGCCATTTTTATAGATCAAAGCCGTGGCTTTATTCTTCTTTTCATACGTCTACATCGCCATTTACTTTCTCCTGGACTATGCAGGTATCAATACGCATACTGGGTAAAACTGAGATTCATAAAGTTTCACATATTTTGGGACAGGGTGTGGAAATGCAGTTATGATGAATTAACTGATTTATTTATATAATGGTATTTATAGTTTGTAATGCGAAGAGTGTAGGCTCAACGTGATGACATAAACCCATGTTGCTCAAGTATCGCCCTGGCATCTGGCGAAACTAAAAAGTTGCAAAGTGGCCTGGCTTTCTCGGTCAGACAGGCAAATCCATAGATAGCAATCGGATTATAAGGTTCAGGTATTTCTATAACTTTTACTGATTCAATTGATTGTAAGCCGGGAGCGTAACTGGCATAACCTATGAACAAATCGGTATAATCATTTTCAATTAGCCACTGCGCGGCTATCACATTTTTTGGAAGAGGTAATGAATTTCTTCCCCCCACCAATGCAACCGCTCGTTGTCTTATTTTTACTCCAACACTACCCATATTTTCAAAAAGCTGGTGAGTGTAATCACCAGCGGGATCACATCCCGCGGTTGATGTCCCGATTCGCAACGTTTCCCTGTTTAATAAAGAATACCAATCGTCATTTTCATTAAGTTTATTCGCCCGAACATACAGGCACAAACGATTATAGGCAAAAGGTTTAATACACAAGGCATGTCCTGTGGCCATTAACATTTGCGGATGAGCCATATTCGCTGATGCAAAAAGATCACATCTCTCACCCGCTTCAATACGTTCCCTCAATATACCGGCTGGACCAAAGTCACAATGAACATTATCATCCTGAAATCCCAATATAAGTGATTTCCATACCTGGCGTAAACTACCCGCAGCAAGTACACGCATTATTCTTCACCTTGATAATTAGTACGGTAAAACTTTCTATACCAGTCATTGGCTATTTTATGCATATCGATATCATTGAATTTTTCAGGATACAGTTTTTTCGCCATCCACAACTCTCCAATACCCATAGCCTCGGGCATCGGATAACCCCATGCTTTTGCATACTCTGGCATCAAATAAACACGATGATTTTTGACAGCATCTATTACCTGCCATTGCGGATTTGACCGTATTTCATTCACCACGCCAGGGTAGCGATTTTGCACAAAAATTACCTGAGGATTCCATGCAATTACTTGTTCCATTGAGACTTGTTTGAACCCTTTAATGGTGGACGCGGCGACGTTTACTGCACCGGCATGTTTCATCATTAATCCTGTGTATTTTCCGGAACCATACGTTGTCAATTCTGGATTAGCCATATAGGCACGAATACGCTTTTCTTCGGGTAGATTCTGCAGCCGCTCACTCACAATATTACGACCATTTTCAGTGGCCTTGATTAACGCTTTAGCCTCTTCAGGCTTATTGATGATATTGCCTATCAGCATAATCCCTTCATATAGCCCTTTTACGTAAGCCTGTTCTTCATCAGCCATTGTTGGATTAAGTTTATTCTTCTCTCCCTCGTCATCGTGCCGCAAAGAAATTGCTACTGCTGGAATTCCAAGGCTACTGATTTTGTCGATCATTTCTTGCGGCGCATAATTGGTGACAAAAACGACCTGTGGATGCAAGGCCACCAATTTTTCAGCATCGACATGGGTTAAATCTCCTAATGATGCCTTGCTGACTAATTCTGGTGCAAGGCGTGCATAATTGCTGCCAAGTTGCTGTTTCCAGTTTGACATAACACCCACGATTTTATCGGTGGCATTCATCTGCACTAAAAGATTCAAAGTTTGATGTTGAAGTACAACAATACGATCAACTTTGTCGGGTACTTTCACCTCACGACCAATCTGATCGGTGAAAGTTCGTTCAGCTTGCGTAGTAAATGATAAAGAAAGCAAAAAAATCATTAATAAAAACAACTTATTATTTATTTTCATATTCCATCACACTAAAAATCGGTATATAAATGGTTATATATCGAAATGGTAACACCAGTCAGGCGCTGGGAAAAGTGATTCGGGGATATTTTTGATGTGGTTATATGAAGAGAATGTGATTTTTATTTGTTCAGCAGAAACTTTCAATTCAGTTATCTGTAACCCCAAAGACGTATTGCCAGAATAGCAGAGATAAAGGAGTCGTTACGTTGCCGTACCTCATCTATTCACAATCACCTGATGCGATAGAGTATCAGTACCACCAACTTGTCCGTAAACGAATTATATTGATTTCAATAATAACACTGGCGACACTTTTCTCACTATTTCTGGATATTATTCTGGGTTCTTCCAGTTTGTCAGTCAGTGAGTTATGGCACGCATTAGTGCATCCATTTAGCTCTGATACCAGCATCCAGGTCATTGTTTGGGAAATCCGATTACCCTACGCCTTAATGGCTTTGCTGGTTGGCATGGCTTTGGGACTCGCGGGCGCAGAAATGCAGACGATCCTCAACAATCCATTAGCCAGTCCCTTTACACTTGGGGTTTCCTCTGCGGCGGCATTTGGTGCAGCTCTGGCTATTGTCCTGGGGATCGGTATTCCTGGTATATCGGCAACATGGTTTGTTCCAGCAAACGCTTTTATATTTTCTCTTCTGTCAGCTTTATTACTCGATAGCATGTCTCGTTGGCTAAGAATAGCAACTTCGGGAGTGATTCTTCTGGGTATCGCATTGGTATTCACATTCAATGCACTTGTGGCAATGATGCAGTTTATTGCGGATGAGGATACTCTCCAGGGACTGGTATTCTGGACAATGGGCAGTCTGGCTCGTGCATCCTGGAGCAGACTGGGCGTTTTATTAGGAGTGTTTATCATTGTTTTTCTATGGTCATTTTCTCGCTCATGGCAACTTACAGCATTGCGCATGGGAGAAGAGAGGGCTATGGGGTTTGGTATCAATGCTTATCAACTGCGTCTTTCTTCCCTGTTACGTATAAGTTTACTTGCTGCATTGTCGGTAGCCTTCGTTGGTCCGATTGGTTTTATTGGTCTTGTCTCTCCGCATATTTCCCGAATGCTATTTGGTGAGGAACATCGTTTTTATCTGACGGGAAGCACATTAACTGGAGGTCTGGTGCTCTCTCTGGCTTCAATTGCCTCGAAAAGTATTATTCCTGGTGTCATTATCCCGATTGGTATTGTCACATCACTTGTTGGTGTTCCATTATTTATTAGTATTATTCTGCGTTATCGCAGGAGTTTGTTATGAAAGGCCTTTCACTGTATAAATTAAACGCGGGTTATCAGAAAAAAAACGTAATATGTGATCTTAGTTTATCTGAACTCCCTCGCGGAAAAATAACCATCATTCTGGGGCCAAATGGTTGTGGAAAGTCGACGTTGCTACGTGCCCTGGCGGGGCTGAATAAGGTTAGCGGTAATATATTTCTTGATGGGGTCAACCTTATGCAGATGCCATTTTCAGCCCGTGCCGACAGTACAATATTTCTACCACAGTTCTTACCGCATGACGTGCATTTGAATGTGCTGGAATCTATTTTTGTTGCTCTGCGTGCTTCAAAGATAGGGAGCATAGATGAAAAAACACAATCAATAGCTATTCTCAGACAACTAGGAATAGAACATCTGGCCTTTTGTTATCTGGATCAATTATCCGGAGGTCAGCGGCAACTGGTTGGGCTGGCACAATCATTGGCCCGAAATCCATCTATATTACTACTGGATGAGCCACTGAGTGCATTGGACTTAAACCACCAGTTTCATGTTATGGATTTAGTCAGAAGCGAGACAAGGAGTCGCAATATAGTCACAGTTATGGTAGTTCATGATATAAATATCGCATTACGATACGGTGATTATGTCGTCATGCTAAAAAAAGGTAAACTTATTGCCAGCGGAAATCCAGAAGAGGTCATTACGCCAGAGAATCTGGCTAGTGTATATCATATTCGTGGACGGATAGAGCATTGTTCTCAGGGCTTGTTACAACTTATTGTCGATGGTGTTATTCCGGATTAGCAACGCGTATTAAATATTTTTCATCCTGCGCCTTCCGGCGCTTTTCGACACTTTCATCAGTCAGATTGAGTAAGCCGGTTTCATCTTTGATGGCAAGATTATTTGTATAAAGTATGAGTGCTACCTCGTAATTTGCATAAAAAACGTCCATCAAATGCTATGGATGAGCAGGCTCAGTTTTGATCCCTTGTATAACGGTTTCGATACGCTCTTTTATTTCCTCAAGTTGCTGCTGACGACCTTCAGGTGTTAGTGTCTGATCTTCATTAACGTCCAAAACCCATCGACGAGGAATTAATGCGCCAAAAACAATATCCATTAGCATCCCCGCGCAATTACCCGTGTTTTTAACAGCAATACGCCCTTGAGCTTGTTGAATATCCAGCCATTCTATTAACAGTTCTCTTGAATGAAGCGTTTTAGTGGCATATAAATAGTCTGAAAGCTCTGGAAAAAGAATTGATTCACGTGTCATTAATTTTAAGAGTGCTTCTCTCTCTTTAGCTTCTTCCTGACTTATATCTAATCGGAATATGCGAAACAGAGTTTCATTAATAGGAAGCATCTCGTTTTCCGGTCTTGGAAGATCGAGGAACAGGGTTTTATATTCTTTAATTACTTCAGAAAAAATTTCCTTTTTATTACTGAATACTTCATAAATTGTTCTTTTTGATACTTTTGCCCGACGAGCAATTTCTGTGGTTGAGGTTTGGGCAAAACCAAGCTCAATGAAGGCACTATACGCACCAATAACTATTGCTTTCTTACGCTCATCAAGTCCCGCACTTTTGGGTCTTCCCCGTCGCACCGGTGTACTCACTTCGCTCTTGTTCATCAAAGACATTTACTCCTGTATTCATTTTTGGTACTTTACCAGTACCAAAAATGGTATCACTATACCAACAACATAAGCAATGATCATAACATGGTGTATGAAAACAACCAGGTAACATCACTTCATAAAATACAGGTCCTTATTTATGAGTCGATTAAATAATAGCATCAGCCCCATTCGTGATCCCCAGGTTATACGTGTTCTGGAACGCATGAATAATGAACGTAAACATCCCCCGCAGGAGATGTTTCGCGAAGCTCCTGTACTTGATCCTGAAAAATTTTCCGGTTATGGCTTTTCCATAGCCCCAGAGCAGGGGGAACTTATCTACTTACTGTGCCGGGCAATGAAAGCCACTCGTGTTGTGGACTTTGCAACTTCTGTAGGTATGTCAGCACTCTATTTTGCCGCTGCGATGAAAGATAATGGTGGCGGACTGGTGATTGGTTCTGAAATGGTTCGGGAAAAGGCTGAAGTCGCGTCCCGAAATCTGGCAGAGGCTGGTCTTACGTCTTTTGTTGATATTCGTGTCGGTGATGCGAGAGAAACGCTGAAAGATCTCGGTGGTCCTGTCGATTTTATTCTTATTGATGGTTTCCCTCTTGCTGATGGCCCAAGTCTTGCTCGTCAGGTTACTGAGATTGTTGCGCCGCAGCTACGAGTGGGAGGATATATATTAAATGATAACGCAGAACCAGATTTTTTATCTTATGTTCGTGATCCACAGAATGGTTTTATTTCTATAACATTACCGATAAAACGAGGTACAGAGTTAGCACTGAAGATAAGTTAAATATAAGTACGAATGATAAAGTTGAAAAATCATAGTCCTTGTTCATACTGATACTCATCTACTTTTTATCAGAAGTAAAGGGGCATTTATGCCGACGCGCAGAGAGTTTTTAATTAAAAGTGTTGCGGGTGCTTTAATTGTTTCAATGCCTCGCATTGTATTTGCAAACACAAATAACAAAGCAATAAATGCTACAGCTATTACACAAGTTTTTGGTGACGGAGTTCGACTTATTGCGATCGCTGTAGAATTTGAAAAACCTATAAACAAGGAAGAACTTTCAACAATAGAGTTTAGTGTAAAAAATCATCACATCAATAAAACATTTGTCAGCCAGTCAACAGCTTTGGTTGAAGCAAAATCAGGTAAGTACGCGATACTTGAACTGGAACACAGCAAACCACAAAATGAATGGCAAGAAACTATAACGGACCCAACAATACAAAAAGCAGCGCCCAAACAAGGGCAAGGTAAACCTACCTGGGTTGCAGGAGAAAAACTAAACCAAACAATTAAATATAAAGATGCTTCTGCTGTTGTCATCACACAAAATACCACACTGGAAACTAACGCCGTTTCAAACCTGGTAGTGGATAGTTTTAGACAAGATGAATATAAAGATAAAGAAAGCGGGAAAATACTAAAATATAATTTCTTTATTCCTGAAGAACAAAATAAACCATTACCACTGGTTCTTTTTATGCATGATGCAGGGGCTACCAGTGCACAAGTTACAACGACTCTGTTTCAGGGGTTAGGCGCAGTAATTTGGGCAGAACCTGAAGAGCAAATGAAACGCCCCTGTTATGTTTTAGCTCCTCAATATAATGAAATCATTGCTGATGATGACTGGCGTACCTCAACATTGCTTGATACAACAATAAATCTTGTTCAGTATTTGGTAAAAGAATATAAAATAGATCCTGAGCGTATTTATGTTACTGGTCAGTCAGGGGGATGTATGCTGGCCATCGCCATGAATATTAAATATCCTGATTTTTTCACAGCAAGTTACCTGGTTGCAGGAAAGTGGGATGCGGAACAGGTTGCTCCAATAGCTAAAAACAAATTATGGTTTATGGCCTCAGAGGATGATTCAGGAGCTTTTCCCAGCTTCAACGCGATTACTGAACGTCTTGAGCAATTTGGCGGAAAGGTTTCTCGCGCGGCATGGAATGGCCAGTGGGAGCCTGAGCAATATCGATTTGCTGCCGACACTTTGTTTGAAGAACAAACTAATATCCGTTATACCGTTTTTATAAAAGACAGTGTATTTGATGAATACTCTTCGCGAGAAGGGGCAAGTGGGCATCGTAACACATGGCGTATTGCTTACAGCATAGAACCTATTCGCGAATGGTTATTTAACCAACGTAAACAATAAAAAATAGACCAGACTGTCATCAGGTAACGTGTTGGCAGTCATTTTTGCCGAGAGACAGAATGAAGACATTATTATTTGTAATTCTATTTTTTTCTGCATCTGTATATGCAGATACGGCATCAAAAATGAATTTTGACGAAATACTTACACGCTCTGCTCAAGGAGATGCAGAAGCACAAGCCAGATTGGGGGAAGCATACCTAAATGGAAACTACAATCAAACGGTGAATTACGCTCAGTCTTTTAAATGGTTGACGAAATCAGCAGCCAGCGGAAATCCCCGAGCGAAACTGGATTTAGGGATTTTATATCTTAATGGGTATGGCGTACCGTTTGATTATGCCAAAGCCTTAAGCCTTTTTGAGCAAGCTGACTTAGCGGGAGAAATGAAAGCTGCACGTTATCTTGGGATTATTTATGAAAGAGGATTAGGCGTTTCTCAGGACTATAAAAAAGCAGCGGAATATTATAAGAACGGCGATAAACATAATGATATTACGGCGCAGTATCGTCTGGCGAAACTTTATGAGCAAGGTTATGGTGTAGAACGCGATTACCAAAAAGCGATAAACCTTTATCTTAAACATATCAACAGAATGGATCATATCACTGCCCCCAGTTTTGTGGCTTTAGGTGATATTTATTCACTAGGATTGGGCGTCGAGAAAAATCCCCAACTGGCTGAAAAGTGGTATCAAAAAGCGATTGATGCAGCTAATACACAGCGTCAGCAGTAGGTGAGTTAATGCTGGCGTACTGAATACACCAGCATTAATCAGGCATGATTATGCGACCAGCCAGACAAGTATTGTTGAACCTTCGAACTCAGAGTTAACGCTTTTTCTTGCGCCCCTGAACAGCCTTAAAACGGGGATTAGATTTACAAATAACATATAGCCGTCCTTTTCGCTTCACAATCTGACAGTCTGGGTGGCGTTCTTTTGCTGTGTGCAGAGAGTTAAGGACTTTCATCATGCCCCCTTTTTCGTGCTAACAAAACGACCAAAACGCTGGGTAAATCGCGCCACATTTCCTTCTGATGAAACGGATCTCAGTTTCCCGGTATAGAACGGGTGTGATTTTGAAGAGACATCAATCGTTACATACGGATACGTTACGCCATCCAGTTCAATCTCACGGTCTGTTTTGATAGTGGAGCCAATTTTAAAGTACTCATCAGCACTGGTGTCGTGGAACACCACGGTACGATATTCAGGATGTATATTTTGCTTCATTACTTCTTCCAGTTACGTTATAACATAACAATGAAGATACATTCTCGTCCAGATAATTTCAACAAAATCCTATGACCACCTGGATATGCGGGATTCCTGCAGCTAACCGAACGTGCCGGAAGTGAGAGATGTTGTTGGCTATCGTTGGTAACGGCACTATTCAGCAGCCGAACTGCTGATTTACGACGCGACCCGCGGAGCAGTATGAAAGCATTTGAGAATGTGGGTAAGCTCTGCTTTACCGGCTGATTATTTATCACACAGCCAAAGTAGCAATTTAGTGAACCAACATGCGCATTGGGTAACCAAAATGCTGACTCAATGCGCAATCTCTTTCAGTGCGGCACAAATACGGTTTTTTAAGCTTCCCTTTGAAACAGTACAAATACCTCTCCCACAGGCATAGCTATTATGAAGGAGGTAGAAGATACATATATTAAATATCACCTAAGGGAATTGTTTTTTGATGTAATTAATAGAAATGGAGGAATAAATAGGCATATTCTACAATTGCAACAAAAACAACAATATTAATCAGTTTATTACTGATTTCCTGTATCTTATTCTCTTTCATTGGTATTTCCTCGCTTTAAAAAGAGCGCACCTCATAAGCGCCTTGTATATAGATAGCGAGTTTGGTCAACCAATTTTTTGAGGTGTATCACAAATTTGAAAAGATGTATTACATCAATTATTACTAATCGCACAAAAGTGATCCATATTCGACACCTGAAATTGGCCCTGAGGATTACTCTGCTCTTCTTGTAAGATCCCCGCGTAATTGTGCTATTCACATTTAGAGAGCACCGTATTTACAGCCCGCAGAGGCTGTATTTTCGCCGTAAGGGCAAGTCATGGAATCGATGCTCATGATAAACAGTCAGTTACTATTTACTTATAGATTTCAGCAACACCATGCAGTTTGTTATTCCCAGTCGTAGACAGGATTTTGAACGACGTTGCTCCTTGCTCATCAGCTTTACGAGAAAGCGCATTTGATACCTCATCAAGCGTCAGGGCATTACTGACTGAAACTACACCAATCTTTTCTTTGCCATCTGCATGACGAATCTCCTCAGCAGCAGATGCGGTATTTACCGAAATGAATCCCATGAATAATGCAGTAATTAGTAGTGCTTTCATATCTGATACCTGTTTTGAACGATATATTTGGAAGTTGACGAATATCAGGAGGAGCCTCCTCCTTCTTGATATGTAAATATACAGTTCTAAACTGTCATAAGACTGACTGTCATATGACAACGTTGTCAGATTTTTGAATTTTTTGAATACAGATTCAGGTCGTTAATAATGCATTCCGGTTCTTCAGTAAGGGGCATATTGTTTATATCGAAAACCCCATCATTTTTTTGTGGATTATCACTTTGCAACTCTGCAAACAGAGGGGTGAGATCCTGCTGTGCTTCTCCTCGCTCTGCGACCAGTTCGAACGTTTTATTTTTTGCTGCATCGTTGCTCAGAGCAGTTACCAGAACCTGGGCGATTTGTTCCCGGGAGATAACACCATCTTCCGGTGTTCCCGCATGGCGTCTATCCCCCTGAAGCATAACGATTCTGTGCTCATCATCATTGTTGTAATCAAACCAGCCGGGTCTGACGATAGTGTAGGTATGCCCACTGGCTCTGACCAGGCGTTCAGCTCGTCTTTTCCAGTCATGAACTTCAGTACGTTGATTCCAGCTACTGAGGCGCTCAGTAACGCCAATTGTTGTCATCAGGGCGATGCGAACAGGTGTAGCCATGAATCTTCGCAAAATGTTACGTACACCGCCGTAATCTATCGCTCTGGCACCAATACGTCCCTGACCATCGGAGCCAAGTGTAAAAATGATGGCATCAATATCTTTCGGTAAATCGGTGAGTGTTTCAGGTATTGAAACATCGCCATAGAAAATATCTGTTCCACGAGGGAGTAATTTGATTTTCCGCCGATTCCTGACCAGAGCCACGGGCTGATGGCCCATTGCAATAGCAGTATTCACAACATGAATGCCAATGCTTCCTGTCGCTCCTGCAACGAGTATTTTCATGATAAACCTTCTGATAATTCAGCCTTATTTTCGATACAGCCAGAATATCAATTATCATTATTGTCAATAATGGGGCTAAAATGATTGTGTCTATGAACACCCTTCATGAGTGCGTTTTGAAGGGAATGCTTCTACAAGGAAATCGCCAATGCTCAAAGAAAACTTCAACGAATTGCAAATATTTCTTGTGGTGGCAAGGGAGCGAAGTTTTACCAAAGCCGCGGGCAAACTCGGTGTTTCTCAGTCTGCTCTCAGCCATGCGATTAAGGCGCTGGAGGAAAGGCTAAATATCCGCCTCTTAACCCGAACTACCCGCAGCGTGGCTCCCACGGAAGCAGGGGAGAGAATAATTGCCTGTCTTGAGCCTCGTATTGACGAGCTTGAACAGGAGCTGGAATCACTTATTCAACTGAACGGCACGCCCTCCGGGAATATTCGTTTATCTGCCGGGGAACATGCTGCGCGCAGTCTGGTCTGGCCGAAGCTAAAACCGTTCCTCAGGGAGTATCCCGAAATCAATGTTGAACTGGTGGTAGATAACGGTTTTGTCGATATTGTTGAAGGCCGCTTTGATGCCGGGATCCGTCTGGGTGAAAGTGTGGATAAAGATATGATTGCCGTGAAGATTGGACCTGATATGCGGATGGCCGTGGTGGGAGCACCGGCGTATTTTGCGGCTAATTCCTTACCAGAAACGCCTCACGATCTACAAAATCATCAGTGTATCAATATGCGTTTGCCAACTGCCGGTGGAATTTATCACTGGGAGTTTGAGCGAGAAGGCAAACCGTTACGGGTCAGAGTTGATGGGCAACTGACGTTTAATCTGCTGCCAGAAAGAATTGATGCAGCATTATCAGGATTTGGTATCGCCTGTGTTCCCGAAAACTCGGTTCAGGATTATGTAAAGTCAGGCGAACTTATTCAGGTTTTACAGGAGTGGTGTCCTTCTTTCCCTGGATATTATCTTTACTATCCCAGCCGTAAGCAGCACCCGCCTGCTTTTGCGCTGTTGATCGATGCACTTCGCTACTCGGAATAACGGGTCCGCATTTTGCTGTGGACCCGTTTGGGCATCAACGACCTACGCGTGCCTGGTGCTCAGGCGAGTAACGTTCACCGACGATTTTAATTGTTTCCAGTGCCTGGGTTATCTGCTGTGTATCTTTCTGCGAAAGAATAATGTCGACAGCGCCCAGGTTTTCTTCCAGCCGGTGCAGTTTAGTGGTGCCCGGGATGGGAACAATCCACGGTTTTTGTGCTAACAGCCAGGCCAGTGCAATTTGGGCAGACGTTACCCCTTTCTCTGCAGCCAGCTCACCCAACAACGTGACCAGTTTTTCATTGGCTTCAATGGCTTGTGCAGCGAAACGCGGTACGGTGCTGCGGTAATCATCCTTACTAAAAGTTGTCCCTGGTTTAATTGACCCCGTCAGAAAACCTTTACCTAATGGGCTGAATGGCACAAAACCAATTCCCAGCTCCTCCAGCAACGGCAGAATTTCCTGCTCAGGCTCACGCCACCACATGGAGTATTCGCTTTGCAGGGCGGTGACAGGTTGTACTGCATGTGCACGACGAATGGTTTGCGCACCCGCTTCGGACAGACCGAAATGTTTGACTTTACCTTCTGCGATAAGGTCTTTCACCGTTCCAGCAACGTCTTCAATCGGGACATCTGGATCGACACGGTGTTGATACAACAGGTCAATAACATCTGTCTTCAGACGGCGTAATGATCCTTCAACGGCTTCACGGATATGTTCCGGGCGGCTGTTTAAAATCTGCTGCTTATTATCATCACCGAAGGTAAAGCCAAATTTAGTGGCAATCACCACGCGGTCACGAAACGGTTTTAAGGCTTCGCCAACAACTTCTTCATTCAGATACGGACCATACACTTCGGCGGTATCGAAGAAGGTAACGCCACGTTCAACGGCAGCGCGAATGAGTTCGATAGCCTGACGGGTATTTGTTGCCGGACCGTAGCCGTAGCTCAAGCCCATGCAACCGAGTCCAAGGGCGGAGACTTCGAGTCCGGATTTACCCAGATAACGTTTTTGCATTGAATGAATACCTCTTTTATCGCGGCTTAAACATCAAGTTTGCGGCCAGTCAGCCATTCCACCATTGCGGGATCGCGGTGAGAGAAGAACGCGCTGGTTGCAGTATCAAGGGCAGTAATCTGCAGCATATCTTCAGGACTGAGTTCAAAATCAAGAATGTTAATGTTTTCTTCCATGCGTTCTTTTCGTACTGATTTCGCCAGCGAAACGATGCCTCGTTGGTAGATCCAGCGCAAAACAACCTGACCCACGCTTTTGCCGTATTTCTTGCCTATTGCCGCCAATACAGGATGCTGGAACAGACCATTTTTACCTTCCGCAAACGGTGCCCAGGCTTCTGGCTGAATACCTCGACTTTTCATCCACGGAACGGCCTGTAATTGCTGGTTGAAGGGGTTAACTTCAATCTGGTTCACCGCCGGAACGACTTTATTAAAGGCGATAAGGTCAGCCAGTCGGTCAGGGTGGAAGTTACTGACGCCAATAGCGCGGATCTTGCCTGCCTGTTGCAGTTCTTCCATGGCGCGCCAGGCACCGTGGACATCGCCGTATGGCTGGTGAATCAAATACAGGTCAACGTAATCAAGTTGCAGTCGATTCAGTGAGCGTTCGAACTGGGCTTTGGCACCTTCGTAATTCGTATCCTGCAACCAGAGTTTAGTGGTGACAAAGAGTTCGTTACGCGCAATACCACTTTGTTTTAGCGCATTCCCAACCTGGGTTTCATTCTGATATGAAGCGGCGGTATCAATCAGGCGATAACCGGTGTCAATAGCGTCAATAACCGCTCTTTCGCATTCGGCGGCATCTGTCATCTGAAATACACCAAAACCCAGCAAGGGCATTTCAATACCGTTGTTCAGTTTTACAGTTTGCATGGTGTTACCTCCCGTTATTGTTCACGGGAAGCATAACGTAAAGGGAGTGATGAGATTAGACGGAAGGATTTGTCAGGGGCTATGAACAAAATTCATTAATCCGCCAGAATGCAGATTTGAGTGGCCTCGTAACCAGGTGGGTCTATTTTATTAATGAATTATCTGCATAAGTGAAATCACAATTAGCATACTAATCGGGAGTTGTATTTTAACTTAGAATAATGATCCATACGTGATGGAGGTGCTTACCGTGGAATTTTCTGTATTAAGCAACAATCTTAAAATGCCGATGGTCGGTTTTGGGGTTTTTCAGGTTACCGATAAAGAAGAGTGTAAACAGTCGGTGTTGAGTGCTATCCGGACAGGTTATCGTCTTATCGATACTGCTGCGGTATACGGTAATGAAGATGCTGTCGGTGAAGCGGTTCGTGAGGCCATTTCGGAAGGTCTTTGTACCCGAGAGGAATTATTTATTACCTCAAAACTTTGGGTACAGGACATGGTCGATCGCGATACAGCAAAAGCAGGAATTGAAGCATCGTTAAAAAAATCGGGCCTTGAATACTTTGATCTCTATTTATTGCACCAGGCAATGCGCGATTATTTCAGTGCGTGGCGCGCCCTGGAAGAGGCTTATGATGAGGGGAAACTGAAAGCGATTGGTGTTTCCAACTTCTATCCTCATGTATTAGCAAATTTTTGTGAAACTGTCAGAGTAAAACCAATGGTAAACCAGGTGGAACTGCATCCCTATTTTGCTCAACCTGAGGCGCTGGCAACGATGAAGTACTATAATGTGCAGCCTGAAGCCTGGGCTCCATTAGGCGGTGGAATACATAAGCCATTTGAAAACAAAATGCTTCAGAGTATTGCAAATACTCACCAGAAATCGATTTCTCAGGTAATCCTGCGCTGGAATATTCAACGAGGCGTAGTTGTTATACCGAAATCGACTCATCAACACCGTATTGAGGAAAATTTCGCCATCTGGGATTTTTCCCTGACAGATGAAGAAATGGAACAAATTAGTTCACTCGATTTAGGCTATGTTGGCGAATCCGTAAAACATTTTAATCCTGAGTTTGTTCGTGGTTGTCTTGGCGTAAAAATACATGACTGATTTTAGTATTTGTTGAGCTATATCATTTGGATGAGGATGTTTTATCTGAGCGTACAGGCTTTATTTTATAAAGTAGTCACATTCAGACAATATGGCTTTTAGCCAGTGCTTTAAGGATATGATCCTTAAATTATTAATCATTTCACAATGAAGAGGCACGTTATGAAAACTATTGGTTATGCTGCACTCTCTGCCGACGCAAAGCTGGTTCCTTATCATTTTAAACGTCGTGAGTTACGTGACAATGATATTGCCATTGAAATTCTTTATTGTGGCGTTTGTCACTCAGATTTACATACAGTTAATGGCGACTGGGGGCCACAACCTTATCCGTTAATTCCGGGGCACGAAATTGTTGGTGTCGTGAGATCAGTGGGGCAGGGGGTTAAAAAATATCAGGTAGGTGATCATGTTGCCGTTGGCTGTATGGTCGATAGCTGTATGCACTGCGACCAGTGTGAGCAGGGCGAAGAGCAGTATTGCCGCCACGGGATGACGCCAACTTATGGTGCTAAGGATCGGATTAGCGGCGAAATCACTCAGGGAGGCTACTCCAAACATATTGTGGTACGTGAGGAATTTGTCCTGCGGATCCCTGAAAATATGGATTTAGCGAAAACCGCGCCGATTCTCTGTGCAGGTATCACCACGTTCTCACCATTACGTACCTGGAATGTTGGCCCTGGCAGCCGTGTTGGTGTTATTGGGTTAGGCGGATTAGGCCATATGGCGGTAAAACTGGCCGTTGCGATGGGGGCTGACGTTACTGTGATTAGCCGGACGAAAAGCAAAGAGGATGAGGCAAAATCGCTCGGTGCAAAAGGCATTCTCCCGTCTTCAGACCCCGAGGCATTACAAAGCTCAGCCTGTGCATTCGATTTGATTATCGATACAGTTCCCGTTAAACACGACCTGAATATCTACACCCCATTATTAGATATTGATGGTTCATTAGTTATTGTTGGCCAGGTTGGTCCTGTGGAAGAACCTTCAACGATCCCTCTGATTATGGGGCGTCGCCGTGTTGCAGGTTCACTCATCGGTGGTATTGCAGAAACACAGGAAGTGCTGGATTTCTGCGCGAAGCATAATGTCTATCCCGAATGTGAAATGATCAATATTGATCAGATAAACGATGCTTTTGCCCGCCTTGCAAAAGGGGATATGGCGCATCGTTTTGTCATTGACATGGCTTCACTGAATGGCTGAGTAACGGAGTAATTCAGAGCAGCGATTCTTTATATTTACCAATAAATCACAAAATTGAACCGCTGCTCTGGTGAAACTCCTTTTACGCGCAACAACGATGAATGCCATCAAATCATGAAGATTCTTTCGTGCCTCTCATTGCGGAAAGGAAAGAGTATCAGTTTGTATCCTGATGTGACGGAATATGGGAAGTCCCAACATAAAGGGAGCGCGAGTCAGCCCCCTTTGCTTAATTAATCAAGTTTTTTGTCATGAATGAATTTACTGACCAAATCAGCGATTTGCACATTATTCAGGTCAGAGAACGGGAAGTGGGTATTACCTTTTATCCCTACTTCAGGCAGATGCGTCACCGTCACATCCCCACCATGCTTGTTAACCACGTCACGCCACGTACGCGCCATTGCCAGGCGTACTCGCCAACTGTCCTGCGCGGGCATGGCTACAGGCTTATCCGGTATGTTATCGCCGTAAATAATCAGAATCGGGATTTTAGTCAGCGCCATAAACTGCTCCATTGGCACTGGTTCACCCTTCAGCGTGTCGAACGCACTTGGCATAGGGGGGGGGAGTTCTTTTTCCGGGAACACAAAGCCACTTCCTGGCTCGAAGGCGACAATGGCTTTTACCTTGTTGTTTTTTATCGCGGTATACCAGCCTGGACCACCACCCTGAGAGTGAGTGAAGAGGATTGCCGGACCTGATTTATCTACTACGGCAGACATCGCATCAGAGATGACATTGACATCAAACGGCCCTGTATTCGGGGTCATCTGGCGGAAATACTGATTCAGTGCCTCTTTGTCGTGGGAAAACTGGACGCCTTTAAAATACGCTGGCCACACGCCAACACGAAACTGGTTAAACCACATCTGCTCATCGGGTTTTGGTGTAACCGTACTTTCTACAGTGGTACGTCCGGCATCACCCCGACGCGGCTGATCGACAATATACGTGGAGAATCCGCGACGCAGGAATATGTTCTGGAATCCTTCACGACCATCCGGCGTACTTTCCCAGGTACGGGAAGATTGACCTGCGCCGTGTAGCATAACGATGGGATATTTATGCGGATTCTCCGGGATTTGGTAGAACACTGACGCATGATCGCCATGATAAGTTTGCCCCGCCGAGTCCAGCGGCTTTTTCGCATCAAATGTTCCTGGCGCGGTGATGATGGTGCCCCCGGCAGAAAAGCTTCCTTGTTCCTGAATGACCAATGGTTCGGCAGAGACCGACTGCGCCGCCAGACCTCCTGCCATCATGCAGATAGCCAGCGTTTTTAAGACAGTTTTCAAGATTACATCCTCTGTTATGGTTGCCGTTCAATCATATCTGAGTTACCAGCGTTAATTATTTTGCCCCCTTGATTGCCTTTATTTGGCAGATTCATGAATGCGGATGATGAATCACATATGTTCTCTGATCAGGGGGCCAGTCTGCATGGCGACCTTCTCTATTTGCTTTCAATCGCTTTTTGCAGTGCCTCTTCAGCTCTTGTGGCCGCATCATGGTCACCATGTTCACGCAGAACCTGTGCCAACTGCCGTAACTGCGCTGCTGTCAGGCCAACTCTCATGCTTGCTCGCGTATGTGACAACAATTGGGCTTCAATGCCTGGCGTGGCTGCTAATGCGCCAACTGTTGCCAGTTCACGGCTTTGCCAGTCGAGGTTATCGCGGGCGAAAATGTCCCCGAACAGATGCGTTTGCAGGAATTGATTTATCGTGGGCGCAAAATCAAACAGTGGCCCCTGGACAGGCGCTCCTGCGATTTTAGTCTGGTTTGCGATACCGACACGGCGAAGCTCATCCCCGACGGGAACCGGGGCGATTGGCTCTTTACCTTCAATGTCTTCGATGCCACGTTGTTTACGTGCTTCGACGACTTTCATCAGCTCATTCAGAGCATTCAGGCTGCGGGGGAATCCGGTATAGGCATAGAGCTGGATGAGAATTTCTTTAGCTTCGTTTATCGTGAGTCCTGCATCAAGTCCCTGATTAAGTGCTGCATTCAGCTTATCCATCTGACTGCTGGCCATTGAGGCAGCAATCAACGGGATGGCCTGCTGGCGAGCTGAAAGCGTATCTGAAACCGTGTATTCATGATTCATTTTGGTAGCTCCTTTATTGATGAGCGCAGCATTTGCGGTAAGCGCAAAACCAAAGATTAGCAGTACCGCTGCCGTTAATATCTTAATGGGCGTGGTATTGTTCATCTGTCACTAACTCCTTCCAGTTAACGCTTTTGCCATCCACCACGCCGGTTATTGCCAGATGTGTCATCGCGCTACCGGGGGCTGCGCCATGCCAGTGTTTGACGCCCGCCGGGCAAGAGACAACATCGCCAGCACGGATCACCTGTACCGGCTGGCCTTCTTGTTGGGTGAGTCCAACACCAGCGGTCACAATCAGCCGCTGACCAGCCGGATGAGTATGCCAGGCGGAGCGAGCGCCTGGTTCAAAGGTGACATAAGCCGCGGAAACACGGATGTCGTTGTCTGCGTTGAACAGCGGATCAACCCGGACACGACCGGTAAAGTTCTCCGCTGATCCGTACACCGCATTCTGGCTTCCGGCGGGAGCAATATGGACAGCGGAATTTTGCTCCACTGCCCAGGATGAAGCGGTGAAGAGTGGCAGTAGTAACCCGAGATAACGTAACTGTCTGATCATGCAAAGCGTCCTTATCTACGATGATGGAGGGGATGCAATGATACTAATCAGCGTGACATGTCGTCAGGCTGACGCCTCCCTGACAATTTTGTCAGTTAACGCTGCACCAGACTCAGTGCCTGAAGGCGAATTGCCCGCTGTTTTATTTGCTTGCATCGCAAAGGTGAGGCCAAATGTATTGATGCCACCTTCACTACGGGCAAAGGCATCTCCCCGGTGCATAATAGCGACGGCGCGCACAATCGACAGACCCAACCCATGATGGGCATCACTTCTTGCCCGGGAGGTGTCGATGCGATAAAACCGCTCAAAAAGCCGGTGTAAGTGCTCAGGTGCTATCGGATCGCCCGGATTGGAAACTTCAACACAGGCCTGATTATCTCTTTCGCTTAACCGCACGGTAATCGTGCTATTGGAGGGGGAATGTCTTGCGCTATTTTCCAGTAAATTGGCCAGTGAGCGGTGGAACAGCCGCCGATCGATAAGCGCAGTGACATCGCCTTCAACATCCAGCGAAAGCTGTTTTTCTGTAAAAGAAGGCTCGACATATTCTGCTGTCTTAAGGGTTTCTTCTCGCAAGGAGACTTGTTTAAGCTGAGACGCATGTTCCCCCGCGTGGGCATGAGACAGGAACAGCATGTCATTGACAATAGACGTCATACGTTCAAGCTCTTCCAGATTCGAGCCCAATAATTCTTCCAGTTCTTCATAAGATCGTCGGCGTGATAGCCCCAGTTGCGTTTGGCCAATCAGGTTAGTCAGCGGCGTGCGAAGTTCATGAGCAACATCAGCATTAAAACTTTCAAGTTGCCGCCAGGCGATTTCCTGGCGCTCCAGCACGCCATTAAATGATGAGGCCAGTTGCTGCAACTCTTCGGGCAAGGCTCTGGCATCCAGTCGCTGACTATGATCCCCTGGTGCGAGATGTTGCGCCTGCTTACTGAGCATTCCCACCGGACGCAGGCCAATCTTTGAAACAACGTAGCCCAGCAGGGCGACGATCGCTACGCCCAGAGCAGTAATGATCAACAGTGTCCGCGTAAAGGCATTGAGCGTGCCCATGTACGGCGTGGAGTCAATGGCGACCACATAACGTAACTCAGGTCTTTCACCGTTTGCCGGGATCGTTTTCACTAACAGAAACAGCGAGCATGCGCCCTCTGATGCGCCGGGTACTTTATTAAATCCCTCCCGCAAAGAAGACCACTGAACTCCCACTGGCGGTATTCCTCCCACGCTGAAACGCGGGTTATCGCTGACTATCCAGTAGCGCACGCGCTCACCTTCGGAACTGGCTAATACGGTGAATTTATTGGCAAGCGTGGACCAACCGTCGGCTGAGGTTCGAGCGGTGATCCACGGACTCATTAATGATTCCCTGAACAACAGTTCGTTGTGCATCTGTTTTTGTAAGGAATCATGCAAAGAGCTTCTGAGCAGGATGCCAATAACGGAAACAATCAGCAGCGCGGATAAGGCAAACATCAGCGCCAGGTGGACAGAGATGGAACGCTTGAGCATGCTTATCCCCTTTATTTACTCAGGCCGGACTTCGAGGACATACCCCATGCCGCGAACGGTATGAAGCAACTTAACGTCGAATGGAGCATCAACTTTGGCGCGTAAACGTTTAATAGCGACTTCAACCACATTGGCATCACTATCAAAATTCATGTCCCAGACTTGTTCGGCAATCATCATCTTTGACAGGATCTCCCCTTGATGGCGAGCGAGCAAACTCAACAGGGAAAACTCTTTCGCGGTTAGTTCCAGTCTCGTTCCTCCGCGAAATACTCTGCGCGCCAGTAAGTCGAGATGCAGATCCTGAATATGAAGCTGAGTGATGTCTGCGCCATCCGTAGGGCGGCGACGCACCAACGCCTGAATACGCGCCACCAATTCAATGAGTGAAAAGGGCTTAGGGAGATAATCATCTGCTCCCAGACGCAGCCCTTTGACGCGTTCGTCGACCGATCCCCGTGCTGACAGCATCAGCACGGGGGTCTGTTTCCTGATCCGGACGCCTTCCAGCACCTGATAACCATCCATTCCGGGTAGCATCACATCAAGAATTATCGCGTCGTAGTCTAATTCCAGCGCATAATGAAGCCCTTCAGCGCCATTGGCAGAAATATCAACGATGAACCCTGATTCTTTTAATGCACGGCTGATATATGTCGAGGTTTTCTCTTCATCTTCTATAAGTAAAAGGCGCATAATATTTATCCCGCTCCATTAATGATTTTAGGGCACTGGTTTATTTATCGAGTCCTTTATCGTGTAACCACGATGCCATTATCCCGGCAATCTCCTGATTATTCTTTTCCGCCATCAGGAAATGAGAATTGCCTTTGATGCCAATATCAGGGAGATGGACAAGGGTAGCATCTCCACCGTGACGGTTGATGGTCATAACAAATTGCTTTGCCATTTCATATTCACTTCTCCATTTATCCGGGCCAACGGCCGTATCCGGTTTTTCAGCAATAAAATCGCCATAATAAATAACGATTGGGATCCGCGTGAGTTTGAGAAACTCGTTCATGGGAACTCCCATCGCGGAAGCGCTCAAGGGGGCAAATGTGGTTTTCACCGGGGATGGCATCTCATTTTTCGGGAAGATAAATGGTGTTCCACCTGGCTCATAAGCAACAATAGCTTTTACATTGTCGGTATAAAAGGGGGTTCTCCAGCCAATAGTGCCGCCCATCGAGTGAGTGATTAAAATACCCTGGCCAATTTTTTCAAATAACTGAGCAAGTGTTTTCGCATTCAGCTCATTATCAAGTTCTCCTGAGTAGGGATTCCAGGAACGCTGGAATGCTTCAATACTTTCAGGATTGTCAGGAAACTGCGAATTTTTAAATACGCCCTGTTCATTGCCAACACGGGACAACAGAAAAAATGTCTTGTCGGCATACATAGGATTGCCCGCCCAGGGATTTTTACCCGTATCATCTTTGGTTGATAAACCGGCTTCACCCATACGGGGTTGGTCAACGAGATAAACACTATAGTTTTTTTTCAGGAAAATATTCTGGAATCCATCTCGTCCATCTGGTGTACTTTCCCATGTTCTTTTGGTTTGTGCCCCGCCATGCTGGAAGACCAGAGGATATTTATGTGTATTTACCGGAATTTGGTAGAAGACGTAAGCATGATCGCCATAAGCTGTCTGACCATCAGGAGACAGAAAATTTTGTTCTGAAAATGTGCCTGAATGTTTTACCGTTGTACCACCTACAGTAAAGCTTCCCTGGGTTTGTAATACAATATGCGGTTCTGCACTTTGGCTCTGAATGTTGTGCATTGCGCAACCAGAAACAGAAAATATCAGTCCGGACAACAAAACATTACCGACCGTTTTTTTGAAGGAAGTTTTATGGCTCATATATTATCTCTGATATTTTATTATGGCTTCAAATAGTGCTCCAGGTATTATCCAATACCTGTCATCATTGCTACGAGAGGCATCGTAATAAGTGACACCAGTGTGGTTAACGTTGCACCTTTAAGAGCTAACGGATAAACTTTTTTATTTAACATCTGAGCTAATAAGGGAGTTCCGGCACCAGCCGGTGTCGCTACCGCAGCCAGCAGGACACCCAGTAATAGCCCATTTGTAATGAATAACTTCATTATTAATATAATGACAAGCGGAATAATGACCATTTTAAAAAAAGTGAATACCCATACTTTTACATCCTTAAAAACAGATTTCCATTCGATGTCTAACAGGAATGAGCCAATCAGTAGCATTGAAACCGGGCCAGTTATTGCGCCCAGCATTTTGATTGGTTGTGCAATGACGTAAGGAATGTGTATATTTGAAATATATAAAATCAAAGCAAGGATACAGGCAATAATCCCTGGGTTGATGACGTTTAACATATTTCTCAAGCTAAGCGCTTCAGCATTTCCACTCTGGTCTTTCATGCAGTAATAGCCATATGAAAAGAATAATAAGTTATATGGGAGTAAAAACACAGTGATATAAATCATGGCTTCAGCGCCATACAATGAATATATCATTGGGATCCCCATCATGGAAATATTGGTAAATGTTGTCATAACAGTAACCACACCATGATATTCTCTTTCATATCGTAAAACTCTTGCCAGTATACGGCTGCAAATAATCAGTAAAATAAGCGCAGTAAATGCAGATGCAAGCACGATGGAAAGTTCTTTTCCGGAAATATGTGGTTGGTCAGTGGTTATTCCGGAAAGTATAATGGCTGGCATCGCAAAGTTAAAAACAAGAGATGTGAGTTGGGGAGTGCTTCCTGGTGTAATGACTCCCACTTTACGAGCTATAACGCCAACGCCAATAAGAAGAAAGAAAATGATAAGTTGCTCAAGTGTCGCCATATTAATATCCTTGCCATGGTATATATAATAATTATTAACCCGGAAGCTGTGAATTTTATTTGTTGAACTGTTATAAGTGACTTATTTTATACGGGGTATATCACAACCGCTTAAGTCAGGTTGAGTATAGCAACATATTTATGTGCATTTGAGAGAGCTTTACCGATAGGGTTAATCAGCCTGATTCATAAATCAGGTCAGGGAAAGGGGCTGCGTTCTCTCATTTCAACCACCGACAACAGAAAACGCGATTGTCAGGGGCGTTTCCTGACAAAAATGTTATTTAGCGGTCATGATGCTGACAGTTTTTTCTCTCTACCCTGTGTCTGAATGTTCCATCTCGCTTGCCTTATGAACACGCATTTTTATCGGGAGAAACCATGAAATTGACTCTTTTAAGTGCAATGCTGATGACGGCGGTAGTCGGTATCACCTCAGCCAATGCAGCAGATTACAAAAAGAACCCATTTACTCTCGTTTATGACGGGGCTATCACCGAGAATGTCGCAGGTAAGGTCAATATCCATCCGGTGAAATATGATCTCCATGGCATTCAAATTGCAGCAAATGTGTATACACCGGCTAACTATGATCCTGCGAAAAAATATCCGGCAATCGTGGTGGCTCACCCTAATGGTGGCGTAAAAGAGCAGGTTGCCGGATTATATGCCCAACGCCTGGCAGAACACGGATATATTACCATCGCCGCCGATGCTGCTTATCAGGGGGCCAGTGGAGGTCTGCCGCGTAACGTAGACAAGCCCGCAAATCGTATTGAAGATATCCACGGCATGGCTGACTTCATCAGTCAGTATCCCGGTGTTGATAGCACCCGTATTGGCTTGCTGGGGATTTGTGGAGGAGGCGGCTATTCACTTGTTGCCGCTGAGACGGATAAACGCTTCAAATCGATTGCCACCATTAGCATGTTTAATTCAGGTCTTGTGCGGCGTAATGGTTTTCAGAATTCACAGTTGGATACTATCCAGCAGCGGCTCCAGCAGGCTTCTGACGCACGCGCTCAGGAAGCAGCCGGAGGTGAAGTGCTTTACTCCGGTGATGCCAACCTGACTGATGAACAGATCGCTAAATTGCCATTTGCTTTGTACCGACAGGGCTACGAGTATTACTGGAAAACGCACGCACATCCAAATTCAACGTTTAAATACACCACAAGCAGTTTGCTGGATCTGATGAGCTTTGACGTGACAGACCATATCAATCTCATCAATCAACCACTGCTGATGATTGCCGGTACAAAAGCGGATACGTTGTACATGACTGAAGATGCATTCGCTAAAGCCACAGGTACGAAAAACAAAGAACTCTTCCTGATCGATGGCGCTACCCATATTGAGACATATTGGGTGCCTGAATACGTTGACCAGGCGACGCAAAAATTAGACGTTTTCTTTGATAAGAATATTTAATTAACCTCCGATGCTCTCCAGCAGGCTGGGGAGCATTCGCGCACTTTCGTCGCTGGGAATAAGGACACAGGTACTGAATTTTCCAATACAGGCTAATGTGAATAATGTCGATGCTTTATATCAGGAAGTTTATATACTCAACAAAGAAACATTGAGCATCAAAATAGCGTCAGCCTCGCCTGTACAAAGAGAAGACCGACGCCTGAATAATGAGAAACAAATTCTGTTCTGATTATAAGAATTTAAACTTTAAAATCTGAACATGATTCATGACTTCGTTGGTTGAGGATATCCCGTGCTGAATCGGCCATTATCATGACTGCGCCAGCCAGCATCAGGGTATCCTTCAACACCAGACGACCGGCACCGGATAAATAAGGAAAACCATGATGAGCATCCCCCAGTGCGGGCACCCAGGCTTCAGGTGTGGTGATTAAAAATGAGAGTGTTACCAGAGGTGTGGCAAATGACATCAGTCCTCCCAATAAACCCAACCACCGGTTAACAGGGTTAGCCAAAACCAGTAGCGCAATCATCACCTCCACGACGCCAAGGCCATTGGAAAAACCATAGGTATTATTGGTAATTTGCCATGCCCGGGCTTCTGGCTTGTATTCGCCTTCGTGAGTCAGATACTGTTTATAGTCTTCCGGATGTTCATAGAAGAACGACATTAACGGACTGTTCGCGACGAATGGTGTAATGCTGTCTGCCTCGTAAGGGACAAACTTTAATAACCCAATCCACATAAAAACAATCGCAATGCTCAGTCGAATCAATGTCAGGCCAACTTTATCCCCCCGACTTAACAGGTGCAGGTATTTTTCCATTGTAAACATCCTTATTTATACAATACTGCCGTTGCGGTTGAGTTATTATCAATTCGCATTGAGGTGACTTTCCATGATGAAGCATCGTATTTTCTGGCAATATCGGCAATGGCATCCTCCAGAACTGTTGGTGAGGCTGATATTGACGAGACGCTGACATGTTTCAGAACTATTTTGTCATCTGCATTGGTGGAAAAAGCCATAACGCCAGATAATAGCGTTGCAAATAAAACAGTTTTTTTAAACATATAAAATACCATCAATGAAGTGATTAAGAAGTTATAGAATAAGCAAAAGCTAATAAAATGCTTTTCTCTGAGACGCCAGAATATTTGTCCTGGCGTCTGATTTTTGGGTTATTTGACTAATGAAAATAGATCATTGAGCGATTCGCTCATCGACGGGTGAGTAAAAATCTGATCGCGTAATACGCTATAAGGCAGTCCGGCATCCATCACCATTTTCACTATATTGATCATCTCGTGGGAATCAACACACAGCAGTGATGCCCCTAATATGCGTTGGGTTTTATTATCGACAATCGCTTTTAATACCCCACGGGTATCGTTCATCACTCTGGCGCGCGGAATTGCTGTTACAGGTAATGTTGCCACCTGAATATCCGCGCCGCTTTCCCTGGCCTGCTCTTCCGTTATACCAACCCGGGACAGCGGTGGAGTCATGAATACGGAATAAGGCACATTTTTCCGATCGTCTGTGCTACGTTTGCCTTCTCCCAGTAACTCATCGCGCACGATGCGGAAGTCATCCAGTGAAATATAGGTAAACTGTAGCCCGCCGGTAACATCTCCCATCGCCCAAATATTGTCCGCTGTGGTATGTAATTGCTTGTCAACGACAATTGCTCCGCGCTCGTTTACCGCGACACCGGCATTTCCTGGCTTTAACGAAGCAGTAGCCGGTTGACGGCCGGAAGCTATTAACAATGCATTCACCGCCAGTTGGGCGTGCCCGGTATGCACTTGCACTTTATTTTCATCGTGGCTGATTCGCTCCACATGGGCATTGAGGATAATATCGACGCCCTGTTCGCGTAAAATAGTCGCGATATTATCAGCAATATCCCGATCCTCACGAGGCAAAAACAGAGGCGCGGCTTCGAAAATAGTAACCTTACTGCCAAAATTGGCGAACATAGAGGCGAACTCAACGCCAATATATCCCCCGCCCAAAATACCTAAATGCTCGGGTAATTCCTTCAGATTCAGTAATCCGGTACTGTCATAGACGCCAGGCGTTGTGGTTATTCCGGGAATTGGCGGAATCACGGTTTGCGCACCGGTATTAATAAAAATTTTCTCGCCACTAATCTCCAGATTTCCCTCAGGTCGATGAATGCGCAGAATATGGTTATCGATAAACTCCGCTTGTCCGTCGATCACGTCGATATTGGTCATATCTGCAAGATTATGGAAATTCTTATCGCGTAATAAACTGACGACCTTATCTTTACGCTGCATGGCACTGGCAAAATCTACGTGCTGTTGTGCATCATGAACCAACGTCTTGGTCGGGATGCAGCCGATATTAATACAAGTCCCGCCATACATTGCGTTCGATTGTTCGATGAGGGCCACACGCCAACCCGCTTTAGCCAGCGTGACGGCTAATGTTTTTCCTGCCTTACCAAAACCAATAATAACTGCCTGATATTTATTCATGATAATTTCCTGTCGAAACGTATTCATTTGACATAATGACTATAGACGTAAAGGCAAAAATAATATTTCTTCACAACGCTTAAAATTTTGTCTTATCGTCTGGTGTTTGTTGTTTTTTAATCAGGGTCACAATATGACGATGATGATTAACTAATTGATAATATTAGATTAATGCTTATATAAGATTGCTGCTGTCTGTAATCAATAACTACTCAGGAGTCTGATATGGATGCCCTTAGCCGTTTGTTGATGCTTAACGCTCCACAAGGAACGATCGATAAAAATTGCGAGTTAGGAAGCGACTGGCAGCTTCCACATGGCGCAGGAGAACTGTCGGTTATTCGTTGGCATGCGCTAACACAAGGTGCGGCGAAACTGGAAATACCGACGGGGCAGACCTTTACGTTACGCTCTGGGAGTGTGGTTCTGTTACCACACAATTCAGCGCATCGCCTGAGTCACGTCGAAAATGAATCGACCTGTATTGTCTGCGGCACTCTTCGACTGCAACGTTCGGCGCGTTATTTTTTAACCTCTTTGCCGGAAGTGCTGGTTTTGGCACCGGAAAGCGACAGTGTGGAATTTCACTGGCTGAGGGAAGCGATTCCTTTTTTACAACAGGAATCCAGATCGGCAATGCCGGGAGCGGATGCACTGTGTAGCCAGGTCTGCGCGACACTATTTACACTCGCGGTACGTGAATGGATTGCACAGGCTAATACAGAGAAAAACATTCTCAGTTTGCTACTGCATCCGCGTCTTGGTGCGGTGATCCAGCAAATGCTGGAAATGCCCGGACACGCCTGGACCGTCGAATCACTGGCCAGCATCGCTCACATGTCCAGGGCAAGTTTTGCCCAACTTTTCCGTGATGTTTCCGGAACTACGCCACTGGCTGTATTAACAAAGTTACGCCTACAAATAGCGGCCCAGATGTTTTCCCGGGAAACGCTCCCTGTTGTGGTGATTGCTGAGTCGGTAGGCTATGCCAGTGAATCATCTTTTCACAAGGCTTTTGTCCGCGAGTTTGCTTGTACTCCGGGAGAATATCGGGAAAGAGTCAGACAACTTCAGGAGGTTATCTTGTAAGCTAAGTATGAATAAGATTACCGGGCATAAAAATAGAGTCTGTCATACTTAGCGTAGTGGAGGAAAACAGCAGGATGTTCTGGAGGATATAAAGAACATCCTGGCATTCTGGAGATAAGATTTCTGTTACTTAGCCTTTATTTGTGTTCTGACAAATATAAAAGCATATTATCGCATAAACCAGAAATAAAAGAGGCCAACTTTTAAGCCAAGTATCGCGATGTAGGCACAGCAATATTTCATGGTGCCAGACATTATTTGATTAGCCTGTCCTTCCATTTTCGTGGCTGAAACGGCAATGGCGATACTTTGTGGCGAAATCATTTTTCCTCCCGTTGCACCGGAGGTATTTGCCGCCGCCAGCCAGTTGGGATCGATATGTAACTTACTGGCTGCAATAGTTTGCAGTTTGCCAAACAAAATATTCGAGTTAGTGTCGCTACCAGTGACGAAAGTACCCAGAGCACCAATGACCGGGGCGAGGAAGACATATGAACTTCCTGTGAGGTCGACAATTGACTGTGCCAGCGTAGAAATAATGCCGCTGAGATCCATAACTGTTGCCATAGCGACAATAGCCATAATTGCAATAATAGAATTTTTAAGTTGGAGCACGGTTTTGACAAAAACTTCCAGCATACCGCGTGCTGAAGCCCCCTGAATAAAACCGCCGAGAATAGTCGCAAAGATAATCAGCATTCCTGGCGTCGTGAGCCATTCGATTTTTAACACCAATGTTCCTCCATCGACCAGTGAAAAATGCAGTGCTGAAGATAACTGAGATGCTGCCGCCTTTATCGTTGGGAATAACGGTGAGCACAGCAGAATAAAGATAAAAATGAACAGGTAAATAGAGCCGACCCGAAACAGCACCTTTACTGAGCGTGGTGCCATTTTACGGGTATGGCTGGCTTCAATACGCCACTCGGGATCTACGTCTCTTTTGCGTAAACGGCTGGCAATTGCGACAGTGAAAAGGCTAACCAGGCTGCCAGCAAAAGCGGGTAATTCGGCACCGAGATGTATGGCAACAAAATACTGCGGAACAAGTGTCGCAATGCCACATAGCAGCGTGATAAGGAATACGCCGCGAATTGCTTTCACACCGCCGCCAATAATACCAATAATGACAAAGGGCAGCAGGAGATTAAAAATCGCCAATTGCAGAATAATTGTGCCACCTAAGGTGTAAACCGACAGGTTAACCTGTTCGGCCAGAATCGAAACCGGAATACCCACTGCCCCAAACGCTGTAGGTACGGTATTAGCAACCAGTGAAGCAATTGCGGCTTTCAGTGGGTTGAATCCCAGCGCGATGAGGATGCCGATAGGGATTGCGACCGCTGTACCGTAACCGGCGGCAGCTTCAAGAAAACCACCAAAACACCACGAAATAAGGAGTACCTGGATACGCTTATCTTCGCTAATACTGGCGAGAATATCGCGGAGAATATCCAGCGCTTTGGTTGCCTGCATCACGTTATAACTGAATATCGCGCCGAGGATCACAATTACTATCGGCCATAACCCTTTGAGTGCGCCATAACTCACGGAGGCTTTAAGATTTTGTACTGGCATGTCCCAGAACAGGACAGATAAAACAGCAGTGAATGCCAGTGATATCAAAACTGAATAATGGATAGGCATCTTCAGTTTCAGAATCAGAAATACCATAAGGAGCAAAGGTGAGAGTGCTATAGCAAACATTAAATATCCGTGCATTTCTATTTCCAACTATATTGCTTGACCTTGTTTATATATTTTTCCGAAGAAGGCTATCTCATTGTAAAAATAAAAAATGCAAACTGAATCGCTTCAGTAAAATAAAATTATGGCTGTTGATGATTGTATGTTTATTGTTGATTACTCGACGTATAAAACAATGAGTGTATATTTTTACAGCCCCAAAATGAGTAGCTCAAAATAGGTATTGGAGTTCATGGTTATGAACTTTATTGCCTTCTTAAATCAAATTCATGATCCCGTGTTGATAGTGTGTGTCATTATAAAAATGTGAGCGATGCCGAAAGAAATAAAATTAGTTATTGCATCCCGGAATTGAATGACGGATTATTTGTTTTGTCATACAAATGAGTTTGAAATTGTATTTTGCTACCTGATTAAAAAAGAGCCCCTATTTTTGTTGATGATTGATAACCCATAAGGGGTGGTTGCCATTGGGCATAAACAGAAATGAAGTAATGGAGTATTGGTTGTGAATGTAAATTTCTTTGTTACCTGTATTGGTGATGCACTGAAATCAAGGATGGCACGAGACTCCGTGTTGCTACTGGAAAAGCTCGGCTGTCACGTAAATTTCCCGGAGAAACAGGGATGCTGCGGTCAGCCAGCGATCAATAGTGGTTATATCAAAGAAGCGATTCCAGGGATGAAAAATCTGATCGCCGCACTGGAGGAAAACGACGATCCCATTATTTCTCCTGCCGGTTCCTGCACCTATGCCGTAAAAAGTTACCCGACCTATCTGGCTGAGGAGCCTGAATGGGCATTACGTGCCGAAAAGGTCGCTGCGCGTATGCAGGATCTCACCTCTTTTATTGTTAATAAATTAGGGGTAGTTGATGTAGGAGCCAGCTTGCAAGGGAGGGCTGTGTATCACCCGTCTTGCAGTCTGGCCCGTAAGTTGGGGGTGAAGGATGAGCCACTTACGCTCCTGAAAAATGTGCGCGGGCTGGAGTTGTTGCCCTTTGCCGAACAGGACACCTGCTGCGGATTTGGCGGCACATTCTCGGTCAAAATGGCCGAAATATCCGGCGAGATGGTGAAAGAAAAGGTTTCACATCTGATGGAGGTTCGTCCTGAGTATCTCATTGGTGCTGACGTGAGTTGCCTGCTTAACATTAGTGGGCGGTTACAACGGGAAGGGCAGAAAGTCAAAGTGATGCATATTGCTGAAGTGCTGATGAGTCGCTGAGGATATAAAGATGTCGATCAAAACCAGTAATACAGAATTTAAAACACGCATCCGTCAGCAAATTGAAGATCCGATCATGCGCAAAGCGGTGGCAAACGCGCAGCAGCGTATTGGTGCAAATCGGCAAAAAATGGTTGATGAATTAGGGCACTGGGAGGAGTGGCGTGATCGTGCCGCCCAGATTCGTGATCATGTTCTGAGTAATCTTGACGCTTATCTGTACCAGCTCTCAGAAAAAGTGACGCAAAACGGCGGCCACGTCTATTTCGCAAAAACCAAAGAAGACGCTACCCGCTATATTTTACAGGTTGCCCAACGTAAAAACGCGCGGAAGGTGGTGAAGTCCAAATCAATGGTGACCGAAGAGATTGGTGTCAACCATGTGTTGCAGGATGCGGGCATTCAGGTGATTGAAACTGATTTGGGTGAATATATTCTCCAGTTGGATCAAGATCCGCCATCTCATGTCGTGGTTCCGGCTATCCATAAAGATCGCCACCAGATCCGCCGGGTGCTACATGAATGCCTGGGCTATGACGGCCCGGAAACGCCTGAAGCAATGACCTTATTCATCCGGCAAAAAATCCGCGAAGATTTCCTCAGTGCTGAAATCGGTATTACCGGCTGTAATTTCGCGGTGGCAGAGACGGGTTCGGTATGCCTGGTGACCAATGAAGGCAATGCGCGGATGTGTACCACGTTACCTAAAACGCACATTGCGGTAATGGGGATGGAGCGTATTACCCCCACTTTTGCCGAGGTTGATGTATTGATTACCATGCTGGCGCGCAGTGCTGTTGGCGCGCGTTTGACGGGATACAACACCTGGCTGACAGGGCCGCGCGAAGCCGGACACGTTGATGGCCCTGAAGAGTTTCATCTGGTTATTGTCGACAACGGGCGCTCTGAGGTGCTGGCCTCTGAATTTCGGGATGTGCTGCGTTGTATTCGCTGCGGGGCCTGTATGAATACTTGTCCGGCATATCGCCATATTGGCGGCCACGGATATGGTTCTATTTACCCAGGGCCAATCGGCGCAGTGATTTCGCCACTGCTTGGCGGCTATAAAGATTTTAAAGGTCTCCCCTACGCCTGTTCTTTATGTACAGCCTGTGACAGCGTTTGTCCGGTACGTATTCCTCTGTCGAAACTGATTTTGCGTCATCGTCGGGTGATGGCTGAAAAAGGGATCACAGCAAAAGCAGAGCAACGAGCGATAAAAATGTTCGCTTATGCCAATAGTCATCCGGGATTGTGGAAAGTCGGAATGATGGCAGGCGCTCATGCGGCGAGCTGGTTTATCAATGGCGGCAAAACACCGCTCAGGATTGGCGCGATTAGTGACTGGATGGAAGCACGCGATCTTCCTGAAGCTGACGGCGAGAGTTTCCGTAGCTGGTTTAAGAAACATCAGGCGCAGGAGAAAAAGAATGGATAATCGTAGCGAATTTTTGAACAACATTGCTCAGGCTCTGGGGCGCCCGTTGCGACTCGAACCGCAAGCAGAAGATGTGCCGCTTAACAACTATGCTAACGAGCGGCTTACTGAACTTAATCAGCAGCAGCGCTGTGATGCGTTCATCCAGTTTGCCAGCGATGTCATGTTGACGCGTTGTGAACTGACCAGCGAGGCGCAGGCTGCAGAAGCCGCATTACGCCTGTGTAAAGAGTTGGGAGATCAGTCTGTTGTGATTAGCGGTGACTCGCGACTGGAGGAACTGGGGATCAGCGAACGTTTACAGCAGGAATGCAATGCCATTGTTTGGGACCCGGCGAAAGGTGTAGAGAATATCTCTCAGGCGGAGCAGGCGAAAGTTGGCGTTGTGTATGCTGAATATGGCTTAACAGAGTCGGGAGGCGTGGTACTTTTTTCCGCTGCCGAGCGCGGGCGTTCGTTGAGCCTGCTACCGGAGTCCTCTATTTTTATTCTGCGTAAAAGCACCATCTTGCCGCGAGTGGCACAACTTGCAGAAAAATTGCATCAGAAAGCGCAGGCCGGTGAACGTATGCCATCCTGCATTAACATCATCAGTGGCCCCAGTTCAACAGCGGACATTGAGCTTATCAAAGTCGTTGGGGTTCATGGCCCGGTGAAAGCGGTATACCTGATTATTGAGGATTGCTGAGAGAAATATTGATAGCCATTCTGCTATTCAGTAGCAAGAAAGACAGCGACTATACCGCTATTACCGATTTACACAGTGGGACACAAGTCTGCGCCATGTCCTGTATATGGCGCACTTTCTTATACCTTTAGCGTATCATCACCGTTGTAGATAATCGTGTATCCTCTCGCAGAGGTTATATCTATACAGCGAAGCCATTAGTTTAGACTGATGGTCTGCCAGACAGTGAATAATAAAAACATAAAAAGAAACATTGATGCCCAAAATCACCACCGGGCCGAAACCATTGTTCAATAAGTTTATTCTTATTTGAGGTAATTGTAATTACATATTCCAATTGGGGGGTTATTCATACAAGGCGTGTGGAGTTAATGCGTCAGAATTATTGTAACTGCATGTTAATTAAGGTTTAATTGTCTGTGTATGATATTTTATTGGATGTTTTAAATATTATTTATTCTTAATCTCTTATTAATATTTCAATATAAGCTGAATGGATTCAGCCTTAAAGTTGATGCTATGAAAGTATGTGCATAGTATGAATAATTTGTGTGTTTAAGACACATCTTTACTCATTTTGTAATCGGATGTTGACGCCATGTTCATATCAGTTGGGATATTTTAAGTTGATTTGGATTGTTAAATTCATATAATGCGCCTTCGCTCGTGAATGAAGGTCAGTACTTAGTGGTAAATTATAAATATAGAAATAGTCGAACTACTTCTATAGTACCCCAAATGCGTGACTGAGATTGTTGGCTTTTAATATTAAACTTGCGTTATTATCTACTGAGATTCACTTGTGATTACATTTCTGAGGTATTTAGCGTAAACATTATTGAGCAAACATTAGAGGTAACGATAAACTGATTGATAGTGATGTTTGTTGTTATCGATACGGCATTGTTGATGTTTATGGTTACCCCTTATGCGTGCTCGGGAATCCACCAGTAGTAACTCATACTGAACAGCGATAAAAGATAAAAGGTGTGTTCATGGATTCATGTGATTTTCGTGTTTTTCTGCAAGAGTTCGGTACAACGGTTCATTTGTCATTGCCCGGTAACGTATCCGAGAAAGAGCGACTGCTACTCAAGCTGCTGATGCAGGGGATGTCGGTTACAGAAATATCACAATATAGAAATCGCAGCGCAAAGACAATTTCACATCAAAAGAAACAGCTCTTTGAGAAACTGGGGATCCAAAGCGATATTACTTTCTGGCGCGATATTTTCTTCCAGTACAATCCGGAGATCATATCCGCCAGTGGTAATAACAGTCACAGATATATCTCTGACAACCACTATCACCATATTGTCACACCTGAGGCAATCAGTCTGGCGCTGGAAAACCATGAATTCAAACCGTGGATCCAACCTGTTTTCTGCGCACAGACAGGGGTACTGACTGGCTGTGAAGTGCTGGTTCGCTGGGAGCATCCGCAAACGGGAATTATTCCTCCGGATCAGTTTATTCCTCTGGCGGAATCATCCGGCTTGATTGTGATAATGACCCGTCAGTTGATGAAACAAACCGCGGATATTCTGGCACCAGTAAAACATTTGCTGCCGGATAATTTCCATATTGGTATTAACGTGTCCGCGGGTTGTTTCCTGGCATCCGGGTTTGAAAAGGAGTGTCTGAACCTGGTTAAGAAATTAGGCAACGATAAAATCAAACTGGTTCTCGAGTTGACGGAACGTAACCCAATTCCGGTAACGCCAGAAGCCAGAGCGATTTTTGACAGCCTGCATCGCCATAACATCACATTTGCTCTGGACGATTTTGGTACTGGTTATGCGACCTATCGTTACTTGCAGGCGTTCCCGGTCGATTTTATTAAGATCGATAAGTCGTTTGTGCAAATGGCCAGTGTGGACGAAATCTCCGGCCATATTGTGGATAATATTGTCGAACTGGCACGTAAGCCTGGTCTTAATATTGTGGCGGAAGGGGTTGAAACTCAGGAGCAGGCGGATTTAATGATCGGCAAAGGCGTTCACTTTTTGCAGGGCTATTTGTTCTCCCCGCCAGTACCGGGTGATAAATTTATCTCTGAATGGGTAATGAAAGCGGGTGGTTGATATAAGCCGCAGTTCAGAGTGCATCGGGAGAGTGCCGGGTATTAATTCTCCCGATGCAGTAAATCCTGATAGATCCTTGTTAATATGCCATTTGGCGCAAATTGTTTTTTAATCCACTGCGTCACCTGACCCGTTGCGGAGTGCTGGGTTGCCAGTAACATGCGCGAATCCTGGCGCGGGTTATGAATTTGGCGGGTAACCAGCAGTGATTGCGCCATCGCTTCGCGAACCATGTAATCCGGCAAAAAACCAATCCCTTCGCCCAGAATCTGGCACTGACATTTGGTGTTGAAATCTGGCACCAGAATCGATTCCTGACCGTGTAGCAACCAGCCCACTTTTTTATTAATCGTATGTGCGGTGTCTTCCACCATGATATTGGGATAGAGACGTAACTGACTTTCAGCGATTGGCTCCGGCATGAAGGCTAACGGATGAGCCGGGGCGATGGCAAAGGCCCAGCGAATCGCACCAATCTCGGTGTAATCAATACCGCCACCGTCCAGTAGCGTATCGGGCGCGCCAATGGCGATATTCGCCTGGTTATTGATAATCGCGTCCCAGACACCGTTATACACTTCGGTGGTGACGGTAATCTGGCAGGTGGGAAATTGCTTTTTCAGTACCTGCAATAAGCGTGCGGTGTGTTTGGGTGTATAAAGTAGCTGATTAATACAAATGCGTACCCGCGCTTCTATGCCTTGCGAAATAGTATCGATACTGCGTTTAATAGCGTGAAAATCATTCAGCAGGTCGGTGGCCTTGCGGAAAAAATAGCGCCCGGATTCCGTTAGCTCAATGCTGCGGGTGTTGCGGGTAAACAGCACCACATCTAACCCCGTTTCCATTCGCTTGATGGTGTAGCTAATGGCGGAAGTCGTTAAACCCAACTCTTCTGCGGCTTTACTGAAGCTGCCAAAACGTGCAGCGGTAGTAAACGCCAGCAGATTTTCTTCGGTAAAAATTGAGTTCATTAAACCATTCCCGCCATTTTCTAATATGAATTTCTCCAGCCATGACTGTAGAGGTATCTATTAAAGATAGATAATCATTTTTGAATAACTTTTAACACCCGCCGCTTTTGGTTGTCGCTTCGCTTAATTTTTGTCCGCTATATTCTGAAATTATCCCCACGCAATTACCCGCCAGAAAACCCAGTAGCGTTACTGTCCAGTTCATCCCGCTGGCAAAAAACAGCGTCATGCCAAGAAATCCACCGGGAATGAATGACAGTAACCAGAAACGCCCTTGCCAGACCACCACCGCCGAGAAGGGAATGGTGGTAATCACGCTTGCCCAGAATCCGGAAAGCCCACTCACAGAGGCCAGCCAGCCGGAAGCCAGTGCAGCGAAAAATGCCCACACCATCCCGGAATAATTGACTGCCAGACTCTTGATAAACCCCGATTTACCGCCGCCTGCGGCATAAAAACTGCAAAAGGCGACGAAGCCTGTTGTTCCTAATAAATCCCATCCTTGAGAAAGCCCGACATGTGAAGACACTAACTGCCAAAGCCCTGCACAAATACCGACGGTAATACCCGTTGCAGTGAGTCCGTTCATCTTGTTCTCCTCTGGTTAGACGTGGACGGAAGCTGTTAATACATATGCAGACTATAGAGAAATAAAACCTGATTGAGTGAAAGGGTATGGGGAGAAAAAGATAAATATTGCACTGGCGCACACTGCTAAAAGATTGTTGAGCATCATTCAACAAAAAGACGGAATACAACGAATTAAATTTAAGCGGGTTCTTTTGGTTGAGTTTCGTTGCTATTCTCAATTCATCGAAAACAGCCACAAAAACCAGGGGAATGTGAATGAGTATAAAAAATCTACCTGCCGACTATTTATTGGCTGCCCTACAAGGTGATATCGATAAATTAAAAACCTGCCTTGCGCTGGGTGTCGATATTAATACCTGCGATCGCCAGGGGAAAACGGCAATTACGCTGGCAAGTTTATATCAGCAATATGCATGTGTGCAGGCGTTAATTGATGCCGGTGCAGATATTAACAAACAAGATCATACCTGCTTAAATCCTTTTTTAATGAGTTGCCTGAACGATGATTTAACGCTGCTACGAATTATTTTACCGGCTAAACCCGATCTTAATTGCGTCACCCGTTTTGGCGGTGTCGGCCTGACGCCAGCCTGTGAAAAAGGCCATTTAAGTATTGTGAAAGAGCTTTTGACGCATACGGATATTAACGTCAACCAGACCAATCATGTTGGCTGGACGCCGCTACTGGAAGCGATTGTGCTTAATGATGGCGGGATTAAACAACAGGCGATTGTCCAGTTATTACTGGAACACGGTGCCAGCCCGCATCTGACGGATAAATATGGCAAAACACCGCTGGAACTGGCGCGGGAACGCGGTTTTGAAGAGATTGCGCAGTTGCTGATTGCCGCAGGCGCATAAACCGGGAGGCTTGCTATCGACACACCAGAAAGACGGTGTGTGTGGGCGCTAACTGCGGATGCGGATTTTCTGGCGCAGCGGGGAGAAGGTCAGGTTGAACAGGTCTTTGCCAGAGCGGTAAACATTGCACTCCCGGCTCACCAACAGTTGCTGACGCTACTTTGTGAAGAGTACGACAATGCGCCAAACAGTTGTCGGTTGGCACTCACTCACTTTGATGGTCTGTTCCGTCATGGCGATAAGGTTCAGTTTGACGATCACGGGATTACGGTTGGTCAACATATTCATATAGATAAGCGTCGTTGCCAGCGTTGGCTGTCTCCAGTACTGCAATTGACCACTGAGAATTTCCACTTTATCGCCTGGCAACAGTGGCACGACATTATTCATCAGCATCTGGGGGAAAATGAAACCCTGTTTAATTATTGCGGTGATAATCCGTTTTATCAGGCGTTAAATAAAGAATTACAGATTAAAAGACGTCGTGTAATTCAGGCATTAAGCGATAAACAAAATATCGCATCAGCGGTCGCTAACATGATGGGGTTAGGGATTGGTCTGACACCTTCAGCCGATGATTATTTAACAGGTCTGGCGCTTGTTTTATTTATTTACGGACATCCGGCAGAAAAATACAAAGGGGAATTTTATCGCGGCCTGCAATGCGGCAGAAATAACACTACGTTATTAAGTGCCATAACGTTAGAAGCGGCATTGCAACAACGTTGTCGGGAAAATATTCATTATTTTATTTACGACATTATTTATAGCGTCCCTGGGAACTCAACTCAGGCAATAGAAAAGCTTAAACATATTGGCTCCAGTTCCGGCTGCGACATGCTGTATGGCATGGCCGATGGTTGTGCGCTGAGCCAAACCTACGGAGGGAATTATGTCAGTTAAAATAGTCATTAAACCGAATACCTATTTTGATTCTGTCTCGCTGATGTCCATCTCCACGCGCGCAAATAAACTCGACGGCGTCGAGCAGGCATTTGTGGCGATGGCGACCGAAATGAACAAAGGCGTGTTGAAAAATTTAGGGCTGCTGACGCCGGAGCTGGAACAGGCCAAAAACGGCGACCTGATGATTGTCATCAACGGCAAACCAGACGCAGACAACGAGCAGTTGCTGGCGGAGATTGAAGAACTGTTCAACAGCAAAGCGCAAAGCGGCTCGCATGAGGCGCGTTACGCCACCCTTGCCAGCGCCAAAAAGCATATCCCGGAAAGTAACCTGGCAGTGATTTCTGTCAATGGCCTGTTTGCCGCGCGCGAAGCGCGTCAGGCGCTGCAAAACGACCTCAACGTGATGCTGTTCTCCGATAACGTCTCAATTGAAGATGAACTGGCGCTCAAGCAACTCGCTCACGAAAAAGGGCTGCTGATGATGGGGCCGGACTGCGGCACGGCGATTATCAACGGCGCGGCGCTCTGTTTTGGTAACGCCGTGCGTCGCGGCAACATCGGTATTGTTGGTGCATCCGGCACCGGCAGCCAGGAACTGAGCGTCCGTATCCATGAATTTGGCGGCGGCGTTTCGCAACTGATCGGCACCGGTGGGCGCGACCTGAGCGAGAAAATTGGCGGTCTGATGATGCTCGATGCCATCGGAATGCTGGAAAACGATCCGCAAACTGAAATCATCGCGCTGATCTCCAAACCGCCTGCGCCTGCGGTGGCTCGCAAAGTGCTGGAACGCGCGCGCGCCTGCCGCAAGCCGGTGGTGGTTTGTTTCCTCGGTCGTGGTGAAACACCAGCGGATGAGCAGGGGCTACAGTTTGCCCGCGGCAGCAAAGAGGCGGCGCTGAAAGCGGTAATGCTCTCCGGCGTGAAACAAGAACATCTCGACCTGCATACCTTGAACCAGCCGTTGATTGCTGATGTCCGTGCGCGTCTGCAACCACAACAGAAATACATTCGTGGACTGTTCTGCGGCGGCACGCTGTGTGACGAAACCATGTTCGCGGTGATGGAAAAACATGGCGATGTTTATAGCAACATCCAGCCCGATCCGGAATTCCGCCTGCAAGATATCAACCGCAGCATCAAACACACCTTCCTCGACTTTGGCGATGACGACTTCACCAACGGCAAGCCGCACCCGATGATTGACCCGACCAACCGTATCAGTCGCTTGATCGAAGAAGCGCGCGATCCAGAAGTGGCGGTGATCGTGATGGATTTCGTGCTCGGATTTGGATCGCATGAAGATCCGGTCGGCTCCACCCTCGATGCGATCAAAGAAGCGAAAGCGATCGCTGCAGCCGAAGGCCGTGAGTTGATCATTCTCGCCTATGTACTGGGCACCGATCTTGATACGCCATCGTTAGCACAACAAAGCCAGATGCTGCTTGATGCCGGGGTAATTCTGGCCAGCAGCAGCACCAATACCGGATTGCTGGCGCGTGAATTTATCTGCAAAGGGGAGGAAGCCTGATGAGCCAGTCACTGTTTAGCCAACCGTTGAACGTTATTAACGTCGGCATCGCCATGTTTAGCGATGATCTGAAAAAGCAGCATGTAGAAGTGACCCAACTAGACTGGACGCCGCCGGGGCAGGGCAATATGCAGGTGGTACAGGCGCTGGACAACATTGCTGATTCGCCGCTGGCGGACAAAATCGCTGCCGCTAACCAGCAGGCGCTGGAGCGCATTACCCAGTCGCATCCGGTGCTGATTGGTTTTGATCAGGCGATTAACGTGGTGCCGGGCATGACGGCGAAAACCATTCTTCACGCCGGGCCGCCGGTTACCTGGGAAAAAATGTGCGGCGCGATGAAAGGTGCGGTCACCGGTGCGCTGGTGTTTGAAGGGCTGGCGAAAGATCTCGATGAGGCGGCTGAACTGGCGGCTTCCGGGGAGATCTCTTTCTCGCCGTGCCACGAACACGACTGTGTGGGATCGATGGCGGGCGTTACCTCTGCCTCGATGTTTATGCACATCGTGAAAAACAAAACCTACGGCAACATCGCTTACACCAACATGAGCGAGCAGATGGCGAAGATTTTGCGTATGGGCGCTAACGACCAGAGCGTGATTGACCGCCTCAACTGGATGCGTGATGTGCAGGGGCCAATGCTGCGCGACGCGATGAAAATTATCGGTGAGATCGATCTGCGCTTAATGCTGGCGCAAGCGCTGCATATGGGCGATGAGTGCCATAACCGCAATAACGCCGGGACGACTCTGCTGATTCAGGCGCTGACGCCGGGGATTATTCAGGCAGGCTATTCCGTCGAACAACAGCGCGAAGTGTTTGAGTTTGTCGCCAGCAGCGATTATTTCTCCGGCCCGACGTGGATGGCAATGTGTAAAGCGGCGATGGATGCGGCGCACGGCATTGAATACAGCACCGTAGTGACCACGATGGCGCGTAACGGCGTCGAGTTCGGCCTGCGGGTCAGCGGATTACCGGGGCAATGGTTTACCGGCCCGGCGCAGCAGGTCATCGGGCCGATGTTTGCCGGTTATAAGCCGGAAGATTCGGGGCTGGATATTGGAGACAGTGCTATTACCGAAACTTATGGCATTGGTGGATTTGCTATGGCGACCGCACCTGCAATCGTCGCGCTGGTGGGCGGCACGGTGGAAGAGGCTATCGATTTCTCCCGTCAGATGCGTGAAATCACCCTCGGTGAAAACCCTAACGTCACCATTCCGCTGCTGGGTTTTATGGGCGTGCCATCGGCTATCGACATCACCCGTGTGGGTAGCAGCGGCATTCTGCCGGTGATCAACACCGCCATCGCTCATAAAGATGCAGGCGTCGGTATGATTGGCGCGGGCATTGTGCATCCACCATTCGCCTGCTTCGAGAAAGCCATTCTTGGCTGGTGCGAACGTTACGGCGTTTGACTTACATGTTTATGCCGGATGCGGCGTGAACGCCTTATCCGGCCTGCGAATGGCGCAAGAATCTGTAGGCCTGATAAGACGCGCGAGCGTCGCATCAGGCATTTGTCACCATTGCCGGATGCGGCGTGAACGCCTTATCCGGCCTACAAATGGCGCAAGAATCAGTAGGCCTGATAAGACGCGTGAGCGTCGCATCAGGCATTTGTCACCATTGCCGGATGCGGCGAGAACGCCTTATCCGGCCTGCGAATGGCGCAAGAATCAGTAGGCCTGATAAGACGCGCGAGCGTCGCATCAGGCATTTGTCACCATTGCCGGATGCGGCGAGAACGCCTTATCCGGCCTGCGAATGGCGCAAGAATCAGTAGGCCTGATAAGACGCGCGAGCGTCGCATCAGGCATTTGTCACCATTGCCGGATGCGGCGAGAACGCCTTATCCGGCCTGCGAATGGTGCAAGAATCAGTAGGCCTGATAAGACGCGCGAGCGTGGCATCAGGCATTTGTCACCATTGCCGGATGCGGCGAGAACGCCTTATCCGGCCTGCGAGTGGCGCAAGAATCTGTAGGCCTGATAAGACGCGCGAGCGTCGCATCAGGCATTTGTCACCATTGCCGGATGCGGCGAGAACGCCTTATCCGGCCTACGAGTGGCACGAGAATTGTAGGCCTGATAAGCGTAGCGCATCAGGCAGTCTGGCGTTGGTCATAACCCCATCATCCTCTGTAGCGGACATAACAACATGAAAGAACTTGTGGTCGTTGCCATTGGTGGCAACAGCATTATCAAAGATAACGCCAGCCAGTCGATTGAGCATCAGGCGGAGGCGGTGAAAGCCGTCGCCGATACGGTGCTGGAAATGCTGGCTTCCGATTACGACATTGTGCTGACCCACGGCAATGGGCCGCAGGTCGGTCTGGATTTACGCCGCGCGGAGATTGCCCATGAGCGAGAAGGGCTGCCCCTAACGCCGCTGGCGAACTGTGTGGCAGATACGCAAGGCGGCATTGGCTACCTGATCCAACAGGCGCTGAATAACCGGCTTGCCCGCCACGGCGAGAAAAAAGCCGTCACCGTGGTGACTCAGGTGGAAGTGGATAAAAACGATCCGGGTTTTGCTCATCCCACCAAACCTATTGGCGCATTCTTCAGTGAAACCCAGCGTGACGCATTACAAAAGGCAAACCCTGACTGGCGTTTTGTAGAAGATGCCGGACGGGGCTATCGCCGCGTTGTCGCCTCGCCGGAACCGAAACGTATTGTCGAAGCACCTGCTATTAAGGCGCTGATCCAACAGGGCTTTGTGGTGATTGGCGCGGGCGGCGGCGGCATTCCGGTGGTACGCAGCGAAGCGGGGGATTACCAAAGCGTGGACGCGGTTATCGACAAAGATCTCTCTACCGCGCTACTGGCGCGTGAAATTCACGCCGACATTCTGGTGATCACCACCGGTGTGGAAAAAGTGTGTATCCACTTTGGCAAACCGCAGCAGCAGGCGCTGGATCGCGTAGATATTGTCACTATGACCCGTTATATGCAGGAAAGGCATTTCCCGCCCGGCAGCATGTTGCCAAAAATCATCGCCAGCCTGACGTTCCTGGAACAGGGCGGCAAAGAAGTGATTATCACCACGCCGGAATGCCTGCCCGCGGCGCTGCGCGGTGAAACGGGCACTCATATTATTAAAACGTAAGGACGTAAGATGAAAGAAAGCAATAGCCGCCGTGAGTTTCTGAGCCAGAGCGGTAAGATGGTCACCGCCGCCGCGCTGTTTGGTACGTCTGTGCCGCTTGCCCATGCGGCAGCCTCTGACACAATCCACTGCGAAGCGAACAACACCATGAAAATCACTGACCCGCATTACTATCTCGACAACGTGCTGCTGGAAAACGGTTTTGACTACGAAAACGGCGTGGCGGTGCAGACCCGCACGGCGCGCCAGACCGTGGAGATTCAGGACGGCAAAATTGTTGCGCTGCGCGAGAACAAGCAGCATCCGGACGCCACGCTGCCGCACTATGACGCTGGCGGTAAGTTGATGTTGCCCACCACCCGCGACATGCATATTCATCTCGACAAAACCTTTTACGGCGGGCCGTGGCGTTCACTCAATCGCCCGGCAGGCACCACCATCCAGGACATGATCAAGCTCGAGCAGAAAATGCTGCCGGAGCTGCAACCGTACACTCAGGAGCGGGCGGAAAAACTGATCGATTTATTGCAGTCGAAAGGCACCACCATTGCCCGCAGCCACTGCAATATCGAACCGGTTTCCGGCCTGAAAAATCTGCAAAATTTGCAGGCGGTGCTGGCGCGACGTCAGGCGGGCTTCGAGTGTGAAATAGTCGCCTTCCCGCAGCACGGTTTGCTGCTGTCGAAATCGGAACCCTTAATGCGCGAAGCGATGCAGGCAGGCGCGCATTACGTCGGCGGCCTGGACCCGACCAGTGTTGATGGTGCGATGGAAAAATCTCTCGACACCATGTTCCAGATTGCGCTGGACTATGACAAAGGCGTCGATATTCACCTGCACGAAACCACTCCGGCGGGCGTGGCGGCCATCAATTATATGGTTGAAACGGTAGAGAAAACGCCGCAACTAAAAGGCAAGCTGACCATCAGCCACGCCTTTGCGCTGGCCATGCTCAACGAGCAACAGGTAGATGAACTGGCGCACCGGATGGCGGCGCAGCAAATTTCTATCGCCTCGACGGTGCCGATTGGCACGTTGCATATGCCGCTCAAGCAGCTACACGACAAGGGCGTAAAAGTGATGACCGGCACCGACAGCGTTATTGATCACTGGTCGCCTTACGGCCTGGGCGACATGCTGGAGAAAGCCAATTTGTACGCGCAGCTTTATATTCGCCCTAACGAACAAAACCTGTCCCGTTCGCTGTTTTTAGCCACTGGTGACGTTTTGCCGCTGAATGAAAAAGGCGAGCGCGTCTGGCCAAAAGCGCAGGATGACGCCAGTTTTGTGCTGGTGGATGCCTCCTGTTCCGCCGAGGCGGTGGCGCGTATCTCGCCGCGCACGGCGACGTTCCATAAAGGACAACTGGTATGGGGGAGTGTGACAGGGTGATGTGCATTTGACGCGTTTGTAACGGCGAGCAGTAACCCCAGGGATGGGGTCGCCTGAATATGGCTTTGTTGGCTTTGATTCTCCTGAACATGAGAAATAGTGTGTGGTTCCACTAACCACACAGCAAATCTTACGAGTCGCCTTAAGCATTCGGCAACGCATAACATTTCACCGGTTTACCATCTTTCATTTCCATCAACATGCGGCTGGTCTGTAACGGCTTATCCAGCATATTTTGCTGGAATTGGCCGAACGCCTGACGGGCGTCCTTAATTGCGACTTTTGCGGCATTAAGCGATTGTTGTGCCATTTTCGCAAAATGACTTTATTGGCGTTGGTGGTATTCGTTTTTGTCGGCGTTCAGTAGCAGAGCAACCAGCGTTTCATCGCCCTTAATGTCAATCTCACTCATTTAATTGTCTCGTTGAATAGTGACTGGACGTTATTAGAAGCCGCGCACTCCATGAAAAAGTTTCATCCGTAAGCCCGGCGGCAAAAAATAAAATCCACAATCTTTGTGTCAAAAAGCATAAATTCTGTGAATTATTCCCATCAAGCGATTTAAATTTCTTACGCATGTGTTTGATCAATGTTTTTATGAGATATATAACGTTTTGTAGATGTAAAAATCGAGACTTTTCCTATAATGAGCGGGCGGTTTTTTTCCTTGCTGGTGATGTTCTGCCCTGCAAATTTCTTTTCCTTCACTCAAGGTATTTAGATGTTTTCGCTGACTTCGTTCCTCGACACGTTAACCTCTGTTAATCCAGAAAATGTGCCGATTTATGTCGCTATTGTGGTTGGGGTTTTGTTGTTGGGTTTCATTGTCCGTTACGCTATTCCTTCATTTAGGGTTTCAGCACGCTTTAAACAAAAAGCGAAAGCAATTCGGCTACTTGGCAATGAAAAACCGGCACAACAACTCGAAAAATTAGACGCGTTATTCTCTGATAAATTTTTTGCGCACCCCTGGAGCGAATTTAAAGAGTCTCTACATCGCCAGTTTGAGTTTGATGAAAACAGCGGGCAAAAAAAAATTAGCGCCATCCGCTCAACGGCTCCGTCGTCAGCATGGTTTACGGAACCGTTATTAGTCGAAATTCCTCTCTATACAGAAGCGTTTAAACATCTCCCTGGCATCCTGACCGGAATTGGGATTATCGGCACCTTTTCGGGGCTGATGATTGGTTTGCACCATTTTGACCCCAGCACGCCAGAGCAGGTCAGCGCCAGTGTCGCTAACCTTTTACGCGACGTTCTGTATGCGTTTTTAGGTTCGGCATTTGCTATTACGTTCTCTATTCTGGTCACCATGTTTGAAAAATGGCGACTGGCGCAATGTTATAAAAATCTTGAACTCCTTACCGCCAGCATTGACCAGCTTTTTGAAGGCGGCGTCGGTGAAGATTACCTTTCGCAACTTCTTTCCAGTACTAAAGAAAACACCACCCATGCGAGGCAACTTAAGGATGGTCTGGTCACTGACCTGCGTGAAATGCTGCAAAACCTGGTAGATAGCCAGATGCGGGAAAATCAAAAGCTGGCAGAGACATTATCAACGACATATCGCGAGTCAGGCCAACAGTTTGCTGAACAGGTCAGTGGCGCTATTGAAACCAGTCTGAAAAATCCGCTGGATAAAATTGCTGGTGTGGTGCAAACCGCTTCCGGCGATCAGAGCCATCGTGTGCAGTCGATGCTGGAGAACGTCCTGACTGCCTTTATGAGCAAAATGGATAACACCTTTGGTCAGCAGTTCACCACCATGCAGGAGATGATGGGGCGTTCTGTGGAAGCCATTCAGTCGATGCAAAGCGGTTTTTCTACGTTGTTGCAGGATATGCGTCAGGCCGGGGATGACTCACGTCAGGGCAGCGCGCAACTGCTCTCTCAACTGTTAAGCGAAATGAAAAGCGGTCAGCAGGAGATGCAGGCAGGGATGAATGAGATGCTGCGTAGTTTGCAGGAGTCCGTTGCCCGTATTGGCGCAGAAGGTGAGGGGGCGGGCGAACGGATGGCACAACAACTGGAAAAAATCTTTGCCGACAGTGAAGCGCGTGAAAAAGCGATGGCGGAACAGATGCGCGCTTTTATTGAGGCTATCCAGTCCAGTGTTCAGCAAGGGCAAAATGAAACCATGGAAAAAATGGCGGCTTCTGTGGATACGCTTGGCAGTCATATGGCAACGCTTTTCGCACAACTGGAAAATGGCCAGCAGCAACTTAATCAGCAGCAAAATCAGGCGCAAAATCTGCTGATAGGCAATATGAGCAAAGGGGTGGAAGCGCTGACGCAAAACCTGGCGGGCGTATTCAGCCAACTGGAGTCCGGGCAAAAACAGATGAGCCAGACTCAGGAACAAGGGCAACGCGTGCTGCATGAAGAGACTCAGCAGCTCCTGGCACGTAGCGAAGCGCGTGAGCAGGCGGCGGCCGAGCAACAACAACAGTTTATGACGTCGTTACAGCAAACCATGCATTCCAGCCAGGATGCCCTGCGAGAGAAAATGACCAGCGGTATTGATCAATTGGGTAGCCAACTTGGCAGCCTGTTTGGACAACTGGAAGAAGGTCAGAAGTCGCTCAGTCAGCAACAGCAATCAGCGCAGAGTGCGTTGCAACAGGAAGCGCAGCGAATCATTGGTCAGCTTGAAAGTCAGGTTGAGTCGCTGATGCAGATGCTACGTGAACAGCAATCAGCCTCTGGCGAGTTGCTGCAACGGATGGCGCAAAACACCACGCGCCATCTGGAAGAGATACAAACAGGAGCCGACAAAATGCGCGTGGCCGCCGACCGCTTTGAAGCCGCGGGCGATCGCGTTGCCGAGGCTAATCAATTGACCGCCGAGGTGCTGAATAGCACGCAACAGGCAGGGCGCACGCTTTCCGGTGCCAGCGCGGAGTTGGGGGCATTGATTGCTGATTATCGTAATACCCGTGAAGTCGTGGCGAATGCCATAACCGCACTCGAAACGCTGATTAACCGTAGCCATGATGAACAATCATCCCGCAGCCGTTTTGTTGACGATCTGAAGGCGTATTCCGAACGCCTGCAACAATATAACCGCGAGGCTCAGGAGTTCCTGCATAACATTGCCGAGGTGATGGGAACCAGTTTTGAATCCTTTACGACCGGGGTGGAAAACGGCCTGAATCGTTCACTACAGGAGATGGATACGCAACTGACTAAAGCGGCAGGAGCCTTAAGTTCTTCGGTTGAGATTATCGGTGAAAGCGTGGATACGCTGGAAACGGTACTCCGTCATCGTCGCGCGTAAGGAACAGGCTGATGTTTAACCGGGTATTTAATGGCAGGCAACGGCGCAGCGATGAAGCGGAAAAACCCTTCTGGATCTCCTATGCAGATCTGATGACTGCCATGATGGTGTTGTTTCTGGTGGTGATGGTGGCGTCGCTTAGCTCTGTTACGCAGCGAATTCAGCAGGCGGAAGCCGGGGAGAAATCGCGCGGGCATGATATCGCTCGCCTGTGTGAAAAACTTGAACTTCAGGCAAAAAATCTCAACAAGACGATTCAGGTTGACTGCCATGATAACCGTATCAGCTTTGGTGAAGCAGGGCGTTTTGAGCACAATCGCTTCGCGCTTAACGCCGAAGGATTACAGGCGCTACAGGATGTGGTGCCGTTAGTGCTGGAGGCGGCAAATAGCGATGAAGGCAAAAAATGGTTTAAGCAAATTGTTATAGAAGGTTTTACGGATACCGATGGTTCTTATCTCTATAACTTGCATCTTTCGTTGCAACGCTCGGAGTGGGTGATGTGCAGTTTGCTGGATAGCAGAAGCGCGCTACAGCAAAAAATAACCCCGGAACAGCAAGTCCAGATCCGCAAATTATTTCTGGCGGGTGGGGTTTCGTTCAACAATGCGAAAGAGAGCAAAGAGGCCAGCCGTCGCGTAGAACTGCGGATGCAATTCTTTGGCCTGAAAGACAAAAAGCACGATGAAAGCATGGATGTTGTTCCAGGCATTAGCCAGGAAACCTGTCAGCTAGGAATCATGCAATGACTTCCGCTATTGAAAAACTGAAAACCCGCTTACTTCCCTACAGAGAGCAGAACGCGCAGCCGACGGTAAGCCACGCTTTTAACTATCTTCAGCGCGTTATCGCGCAACTTGAGAGAAAGGTAGATGCTCGCGCGGTGAAGATGGTTCCCCCTCTGGAGAAACGCCGACAGGCCATTGCCCGACTGCGTGCGGGGGAGATGCCAAAGCCCTTCGAATGGAAGATGATTTTTTTTGGCCTCAATGATGTAGCAGAGGGCGATCTGTTTGAAATTGCATTGATGGATGATGCAACAAACTTTGCGAGAATTATCGCTGAAATTGAACAAAAAATTGCGCAGCGGCGGTTAACGCGGCGGGAATGGCTGGCGTTATGTACCAGCTACTTTGGTCATGCCAGCGATACGCCAGAAAAGAATCCGCAGTGGCTGCAGCTACGCACGCAGATTGCCCACGGTTTTCAACAACTTAAGGAGAGCGCGCCGCGTCAGATGTCCTGGATGTCGGTCATTGACACCTATAGCGATATTTTTACCGATAATGCAGGGTTTCTTCTCGGACAACAGCTCGGGCGCGGAGAAATAACGGATATTTCGGTGCTGGAGAAAGTTGCGCAAATTCCACAAACCAGTTGGTTATGGCGCAAAATTGTTAACCACCTGATCAATGAGATTTTTCGCCAGAATGACGATGATTTTCAGCAGAAAATTAATTCGCTTATCGCGTTAAGCCGCCAGCTTACGCGGTTTAAAGATAATATTCTGGCAGCCACTTTGACCCGTTATTATCAGTCGGCTTTTAAACATCAAACACATTTCGAACTCAAGCAATTGGCCCTGGAATATTGGGGAAATCCGCAGTTAACCAGTCGTAATAAAAGCTGGCAGGTTCACGTTGAAAATCCCGTATTACTGATGGTGCAAGGGTGGTTCGCCAAAGACGACCTGAAACTGTTCTTTGAGTTGCTGAAAGGCAATCGGGATGTTGACCATGCGCGCCTGTTCTACTGGCTACGTTTTGCCAATCAGATGAGCTATACGCGCATTGTGCTGGGCGAAGAGGCGCTGCGATCCAAAGATGCCGATTATGTTGAGTTCAGGGCGAAAAATGCAGGGCGATTAAGCCGCCTGCAAGGCTCTGGTTCACGCGATAACAATGCCATGATTATGCGCATTGGCGATTATCTGTTTGTCGAATTTTCGAAAGTGGGGGCGATGTATGCCTACCATATGGGGAATGCGCCCTTTAATCCGGAAACCGGCATTCTTGATATTGATTATGATCTGAAAGATAAGCGGAATAACCGGCGCAAAGTCCGGTTGCGTTTACCGCATTTGTCGCCGGTATTTCGCTACTCACTCAACCGAATTGAAGGTTGGATGAGCCGATATGACGAAGAACTTCGTAAGTTGGGTATTGATTACGTTGCGGAAGATGTAAATCAGCCCTCTGTCACTTTGGATGCCTCCCGCTTCAATGCGTCAAAGACCGTGAGTCGGCCAGAGCCTGCATCGTTGCCTGAACATGAAGTCAGTGATGCAAAGTCAGACCGGGAAGAGCAAATCAACATCATCGCCTCAGCGTTAAAAGCCAAAAAAGAGCTACCTGGCCGGGAACAGCAAATCCGGGAGGTTATTCGTTCGGTCGATTGTAAAGTGATGGATAAACGAGGGCTGGGGGGCGCAATCCACATTCAGTTCAATGAGCCTGACCATGAAGCGGCGCAAAAATTACTCAGCCTCGGGTTTAAACCGGTGCTGGGTAAATTTACTTACTGGAGCAAATAGTGTTCAAAAAATTGTTGGGTAAATTTATTAAAGAGAATACCTCACTACCCGCTTCATTTGTGCCGCTGTATGTAATGAAAGAGGAGGGCTTTGCTTTCCCCTTTAGTCTTGCTGATAGTGAAGATAACTGGCCTGTCGCCTCATGTCTGGAACAGCTTCATGAGGAAGATTATGTTTCACACTGGTCTGATTGCTGGTTTCTTAGCTGGGATGATTTTTATCGCATCCGGAAAAATGATGACTATGCCAGCAGCCTGGCGATTTTCGCTTTTCCTCCACAGCGCAATCTGACGGCTCATCTTGCTGCAACGGGAAGTATTAGCGATGATACTTTTCGCGTTTTCATTGATAAATGGACGCAGCCCGACGACTATCGCCCCGTCGGAATAACTTGCACGGGAGCCAGCTTTTCCTCTGCGGAAGGCACCTTTGTGTTAAGCGAAGAGAACTGGCAGCTTCTGGACGCACTACAGCAACTCAGATTGCAGCAGCGACAGACGCCGGGCGAAACGGTCAACCAAACCAGTTGGGCTAAAATACGGCGGCAGGCCAAAAAAGCAGGGGCAAAACTGGATGACTATCTCGCAAAAACGATCGTTATCAGGCCAGAATCGTTACAGTTAAAACTGCGAAAATCGCTGGTGGTAGATACTCCGGTACTGGAAATTGAACCGGTTTTTGATGAGCAGCCTGCAAACTGGTTACAGATTTTTGACCGTACGCAACAGGTGCAGGATCGTTACCGTGTTTTAGGGGATGATGGTGTCTTAAATCATGTCATTCTTTCTCCTGAAGTCAAAGACGTCCTGACCTCCGTGCACGCTATTACCGGGCGTCGCGTGGCGGGGGATGATGCGCTCTCATTTGTTCGCAATCCCTACACCTGGATTGGTGAAGAGGCGAGCCAGGTGCTCGATCCTGACGTTTACGAGCAGAATTTACAGGACGCCGGGATCTACTTTTATGATTTTCGTCTGGAGCCGCAGATCGATGAAAACAGGCAAATTGCATCTGTAACGCTTTTTCTCAGCCCCAGAACTGAACAATCCGTGCCGGATGAAACCTATATCTTTAAACGCCCAGGTGAACTGGCGGCGTTGCTCTCTGAACTGGAACAAAAGTTAGCGGCACAACTGCCCGCCGGAGTCTGGCAGGGTTACGATCTGGAGCTTTCCAGATTCAGCCAGGAAGAACTGCAAGGTTATCAGGCGTTGCTTGAAAACTGGCAGCAACAGGCGGCGGGAATGAATTTTACCCACGTTCTCGATCTCAACAAATACAGTGACCGGGTTATCGGGATCGGTGAATTTGAAAAAATCAGTTCGCCTTATCTGGTCAAAAGTGAAAGTGAAAAATGGCTTCCGGAGAACCTTGCGCAAGAGATGTGCGAGGTCATGTTCTCTGGCTGGGATCTCGATAATCATCAACATTTTCAGGAACTGGAAGAGCGGCTGGAAGAGGCAAAAGCCACGGATGCGCCGGAAGTTGCCATGCCCTGGAACGACAACCTTTTGCCTCGCGAAGAAGCAGAAATTTTCCACGATAAATGGAAAAAGAAAATCGATGGCGAAACAAATGATGGCGTAAGCAGTGAACCGGTTAGTCGTGCCGTTCTGCTGATAGAACAAAATATTGAGCAGGCGCTGTATGTTAAACAACGGCGGGATTCCTTGCTCGGCGCACATCAGGCAGAAGTCGAACTGCCGATGATCCTCAAAACGTCCATTCAGCTACGTGAACATCAGCGTAAAGGGGTGGCGTGGCTCCAACAGTTGTATCTAAAGTCGCCAACCGAGACGGCGGGATGTTTACTGGCGGACGATATGGGGTTGGGTAAAACCTTACAGATTTTAACCTTTCTCATCTGGCATCGAGAACGTTTCCCGGATGCGCCCCCCTCGCTGATTGTTGCTCCGGTATCGTTACTCGATAACTGGGAACGTGAGGTCGGGAATTTCTTCCTGCGCGAGCAGGTGTCGATTTTAAAACTCTATGGTAATGAGCTTAAGGCGAAGAAGTGCGCGAAAGAGAGCATTCCTCAGGCACTTAAAAGCAAGGGCATTAAGAACTTACTGCAAAATGACTGGGTGGGTGACGCGCATATTGTTCTTACTACCTACGAGACGTTGCGCGATCAGGAATTTTCCCTGGCTCGTCAGCCCTGGTCCATAATGGTGTGCGACGAAGCGCAGAAAATCAAAAATCCGGCGGCATTAATAACCCAATCGGCAAAAGCCATTCAGGCGCAATTTAAAGTCGCATGTACCGGAACACCAGTCGAAAACACCCTTGTCGATCTGTGGTGTTTATTTGACTTCGTTCAGCCGGGGTTGTTGGGGGCTTTAAATAATTTTGGTAAAGATTATCTGCGCCCCATTGAGCAACAGAATGATAATGCTGTCCTCGAATCGCTACGCAAATTAATAGAACCGCAGACACTGCGCCGCACCAAAGAAGAAGTAGCGAAAGATCTGCCGGATAAGATTGAAGATCAGTACTGTAAACAGTTGAATATGCTGCCATTGCAACGGGATCTCTATACCCACTCGGTTGTAAGCTGGCAAAACCAACAGGAGATCAGCGAAGGGCTGGATCAACGAGGCTCAGGTATGCTGGGGTTGCTGCATCGGTTGAAACTTATTTGCGCATGGCCTTATTCCGTAAGTGCAGATTTGCGCTTACGGAACGATGCTCCGAAAGTAAAATGGCTGCTGGAGACGTTAAACACCATTCGCCAGTCATCTGATGACAAAGTGATTATTTTTACGGAACTGCGCGATATTCAACGAGAGCTGCAACATCTGATTGCGCAGAATTTTGGCTTTAAGCCTTTTATTATTAATGGTGATACCAGCACCAAATCTGGCAGTGACCAAAATCGTCAGAGCCTGATCGATGCATTTCAATCAACGCCAGGTTTTAACGTTATTATTTTATCCACCATCGCCGTTGGGTTTGGCGTCAATGTCCAAAAAGCGAATCATGTCATCCACTTTACCCGCTGTTGGAATCCGGCGAAGGAAGATCAGGCGACTGACAGAGCCTACCGCATTGGGCAGCAGAAAGATGTTTACGTCTATTATCCGACAGTGCGTGATAGCCAGTTAATGACTTTTGAAGAAACGCTGGATGAATTACTGAACCGACGCAGAGCGTTGGCCAGAGATATGCTCAAAGGGGCAAGCGATCTGACCGCCGCAGATTTTGAAGCGGTGCTGGCGGGCGCTCCCCCGGCATAGGGAACGCAATGGTTGATGACAAGACTTAAAAGAGCGCGAAGTTGCCCCCTTCTATAACCCTGAATATGCCGGGGCAGGGCAAGTCAACCGACAGGGATTCGGTGTTGCTTGGTTTATGAATAATAAATATATTTTGTGAATGTATTAGTTGACATTTATATGAAAAAAATCATAATTCCATCAAGTTTGCATGGGGCGCTTTCTGTATCTTATGCATCGCACCAAAGCCTGACAGCGAATAATACTGTAAGGCTCATATCAAAAACCGCCATTAGCTCATCAGGAAGAGCAGACGACAACCAGGATTGTTGTATGGTACGGGGTTCGAGGCCTCGATGGCGGTCCAACTTCTCAATTAAGTTGATGACCTGGATATACCATTATCAGCTCATCGCTGTGTTACCCCTTCATAAATCAGCCGTAGCGCGAAGACACCGATAATTGCACCAATAATCCGACTGGCGACATGCTGCATACGCCCATATGCGCGACGCACGGTCGGTAAAGAAAACGCCTGGCTAAGAAATACACGCCAGATAACAGACGCGAGCACAATTCCTGCCCAGACCATTAAACGCGCCCAGGTCGGCGTTTCTGCATTTAACGTCACTGAGAAGATACTGATAAAAAATAAAACTGTTTGTGGATTAGAGAGATCGGTAATTAATCCACGGCGGAAAAATACATACCACGGGGCACTAAGGGGCTGTTGTAGCGCGCTCATCTGTGGTGTTGATTGTCGGCGCATACTGTTCCAGGCAAACCATAAGAGATAAGTGCCGCCGACGATTTTAATGAGTGAGAAAATCTCTTCACACTGGGTAATGAGCGTTGCCATTCCAAACAACCCCAGCCCGGAATAGATGGCATCGCCCAACGCGACACCAAGCCCGGTGAGTACGCCCGCGCGACGGCCTGAAGCCAGACTGGTTTGAACCACGACAAAGAGATTTGCCCCGGGATTAAAAAAGGTGATAACGAACAGTCCAACGGTCAGGTAAACGGCGTGCAAAGGAACCATAGTGATTTCACTCATAAATAAGCTGAATTAACTTCATCATATTTATAGTAAAAATGACTGAATGCGAGCGCGATCACAAAGAACGCGGATCTAAAAAGAGTGCCACCTGTACGCGACAGGTGGCAAAGTGGCATCAAAAGAGATATTTCATACCCAGCATTCCCTGGGTATCGCTGTAACCGTTGTCACCCAACTGCTGGGCGACGTTGCCCCATAGTTGCAGACGCGGATTAAGCTGACCTTCCACCCCGACTTTTAACTCACCGATGTTACGCGCACCGATGATCTCATCGCTGATGCCATCCATCTTCACACTGTAATTGCGGGAGTTATAAATCCAGTTGGCTTCCACAAAAGGCTGGAAGGAACGCTCTTTATGCTCATCAAGAGCATTATGGCCTTGCAGATACGCTT